>NZ_NIGY01000019.1:0-34986 GCF_003123985.1 Vibrio sp. T9 | reverse complement strand
GCAATTGTTCAGAGATTTTCACGGTTCTAAAGTACGTTTCACAACGCGCTCTCAAGTGAATGAGTTTGTAGCGGAAACAACATGCTAACAAACTGTTTAAGAGTGATTCGCAACGCGTGGCATTTTTGCTATGCGTTGCGTTTAGTGTTTAAGGTGGTATGCGGAAGCATCGGTATTGCGTTGCTCACACCTTAACAGGGCGTTAGTACGGGATTGGAATCAAGGTAAAAAGTTTCAGTGTTTATTGGTTCCCTTTCCAAGTTTTACACCTGAACTGGCGTGCCTTTCACGTTCTTTCCGGTGGCACTATATGCGGAGTGTTCGCTTTGGCTTCACCGTTTACGGTTTCTAACTTTTTGGCTATTTCTCTGGCGCGGCTTCTTTTGTGTGGTTAGTTTTTTAATCTTAAATTCAATACGTTGGTTTTGTTGTCAAAGTTCGGTGACCGAATCCTTTGCTAATTTGAAATTGGTAAAAAATGGGTAATTTGGCGTATTTTTCTTCTAGCCAGCTTACGTTTTGAGATTGAGTTCTAGTTTGGTAATTGTCCGTTTGGCTTCAGCGTTTTAAGCCAACAGTTTCGTGCTATATTTCAGTATCTTGGTGCAAACCAAAAGGTTTTGGAACAGCGTACTAACAAACAATTTAAGAGTGATTCGGCACGCGTGGCATTTTTACCATGCGTTGGTTTTAATGGTTAAGGTGGTATGCGGAAGCATTGGTATTGCGTGCCTCACACCTTAATTGGGCGTTAGGCGCCTATGAAATGAACTACGGAATATTTGCTAATGAAACTCGAAGAACAAATTGAGAAGTTATCAGACATAGGGTTGTCGTTGAATAAAGGTGTGACTATTAACGATTTGCTCCTTTCATATTCGAGAGAAGAATACGAATCGAATCCTTTTGATTTAATTCTTTTTGTATACGGAATAGAGATTGAAGAAGAACCATGGGGACGGTTTGTTTGTGATCAAGCGTGGAATTTCGATGTAGAGGCGATTGAAGACGACGGTTCCTATACTGAAATCGTAAAGCAGTTCCACCGAATTACAGGCAGAACTAAGAATTTAGAAGGGCTGCGAGATAGTGTAAACCTAGAAGAACATTATGCAGAGCTTCAATATTCAGTTGATGGTGTTAAAAGGCTACTGAAGCCTGAAATAGACGATGATTGGGCAGATGCTAAAACTATCGAAATTATACTAAGCGATTTACGCCAACCGGGGTTCGATTTCTATCCAAAGGATAATGGACAAGCCAGTATTTGGTTCTATTTGTCTGAAAGTCAGGCTATAAAGCTAAACAAACTCGCCAGTAATGTGTTTAATTTAGAACGTAAACCATGGTGGAAAGTATGGTAGTTCTCAGTGAGTTCAAGACGCCTAACAAAGCATTTAAGAGTGACTCACAACGCTTGGCGATCTCAGTTTAAACTTGGTTTTAGTGTTTAAGGTGCAGTGGTTTAGGTTAGGTGTTTAGCGTTGCTCGCACCTTAATGCGGCGTTAGTTTTCAGGAGAATTATGAAACCTTGGGTCAGATTTGAAAATGTAGAAGTCAAGAGGGATGGCTATTATGTTAGTTACTCTCCTAAGTTTGTAAGTGCAGAAAATGATGATTCAACAGCACTGCTATCCGTCCGTTTACTTCGAGAACACAACCTTGAAGAATGTAAACAAATTGCTGAGTCTGAATTTGAATATTGGATCAAGCGCTATCCAGTTCCATTACAAGCATTGGTTAAGTTTGAATGCAAAACGGCACATCGTATTTCAAACATAGCTGAGTGCCCTTATATTTGTGGTGTTTCAGAAAACGAATATCGCTGGGGTGGATTCTTAGATAATGAGCTAGAAACTTATATGCCTTCAAATGATGAATTGAAAGTAATTTATAGTGAGTTACCCAGCAAAACATCAGAAGAAGCAGACATCAAGCTTAATCAAAATATTATCGGTATGCGAGCGATGAAATGGTTTGTGTTATTCACTGCCGTATTCATCCCTGCATTAATTGCATTTCTAGGTTGGTCTCATCCAGTGTTTTCTGCGCTGGCTTTACTCTTTGCTTGGTACAAGTGCGCGGATAAGTGGCTGCTACTGTCAGGGCGAAAGATAAAAACTGAAGTGGAGTTAGCTTCTGAAGAAGACAAGCGGTTAAAAGAACACCATCATTACCACTGTAAACTGAACCCTAAAGGTTTTGAGCGCTTGAAGTTGGATAACTTCAAAGCAAGTCGTGACGAGCGTCTGCGTAAAAAACTGGAGGGTATGAAGTCGGCTGAAATTGAAAACTAACAAACAATTTAAGAGTGATTCAGCACGCGTGGCATTTTTGCTATGCGTTAGTTTTAGTGATTAAGGCGGTATGCGGTAGCATCGATATTGCGTGCTTCACACCTTAATTGGGCGTTAGGCTACAAGTTGATACTCATCATTAATATACATCAACATTCATGCTAAGGTTCGTGTTTTAAGTGAATCTAAAGCTTGTTCTTATTGTGAATGTATTTGTTCTTTAAAATAGACAAAATTAATGGAAATATTGTATGAAGTTTACAACAACGATTATTTCATTGGGGTTGCTCTTCTCTGGGAGTGTACTAGCAGACTCTAAAGTGTGGGGTAACGGTGGCGTTGAATCAAACCTAAGCCCCAAAATAAAAGTAGACCTGTTTCACAATGTTAGTGGTGATATAAACATTGGGTTAACGTTCCCATCTGATGATTGTCTAGCCTTCGAGGAGCAAGTACACAATGCTCCTTCTTATAATATTAATGGTACTTTGGTTAAAACGTATGCTCAGTGTGTTGGCAAAGGTGAAAGAATGGATTTCCCAGCTACGCTAGCAGGCAAGGAATATGTAATAAATCAATTTAAATTTAAAAAATTGGTTGTGTATGGTCAGGATGGCTTCGAAATTACATTTAGTGCGATTGGTTTTTCTAAAGTATATGCGCGTTACAAGGATAGAATGAGCGGAATTTAGCCTAACAAACTGTTTAAGAGTGATTCGCAACGCGTGGCATTTTTACTATGCGTTGCGTTTAGTGTTTAAGGCGGTATGCGGGAGCTTTGGTATTGCGTTGCTCACACCTTAACAGGGCGTTAGCAATCAGGGAGAAATTGGAGTTGAGTGGTTATCAATCGAATTTAGAAAGTCAGCTGAACATGCTCAATGAGACTTGGGATTCATTAATAAGTAACGGAGTCACCAACGAAACAGAGTTAGTTCTAGAATTTAGCTACTTATGTCCAAATAAAGTATCAGCCATTCAACTAAACGATGCTCTCGAAAACTATGAGTCACTGATCAGAAGTGAAGGGTTTATTAACCGCTCATGGTTTGTTGAAGGATATTCTCACCCGACAACGGTAACCAAAGACATCCTTGCTCAATGGTTAGACTTTATGGTTACAAAAGGTTGGGAGTTTCAATGTACCTTTGATGGTTTTGGGGCTTCGTTTAGTTAAATTGCTAACAAACTGTTTAAGAGTGATTCGCAACGCGTGGCATTTTTACTATGCGTTAGTTTTAGTGTTTAAGGTGGTATGCGGTAGCATCGGTATTGCGTTGCTCACACCTTAACAGGGCGTTATGCGAATGGAGTAAATGGAAAGTTAATAGTATGGTTTCTAAATATCAAATTAAATCGAATCTGTCAGAGGCTCAAGTTGAGTCAGATGTATCAACTTTTTTTGGTTGGATGTCGAAAGATGCTCCATTTAGATTGCACGATGTAAATGAGCAACTTACAGGCTCAGACAAGGCTTTTTACAACCAAGGCTTTGCTTTTCTAATGCAATTCAAAAAGTCGGAGGGGCTTTACTCTGCATCAGATGTTTCAGTTTCTACTAGGAAAAACCGTAGTAAACTCGAAGATATTAGAGAGTTTCGTCAAAAGCATAATTTAAATGATGATCCTACTCTGTATTTTCCCCTAAGAAAAAAGGCAAAGAATGCTTTAGATTTGCAGCATAATGTTCTTCTTGAGTATGCCAATCAGCCAAATTCACAAGCGTTTTATGTTGCACCGTTGTTGCTAGATAAAAAAGAATATTATGATACACTCTTTGACTCAGTAAACCGATTTCAAAAGTTTCCATTCCATAACAAAAAATATCGACTATATCGTAAGAATTGGGTTTCTACGGTTGGGTTTGTACCATTCTTGAAAGAGCATATATCTATAATTCCACATGAAAGAGTAACAACGCATGAACACTACTATTCATTCTCTGGAACAGGGGGAGATGTTGGTTGGCACTCTCCTGAAATCATGTCCGAATCTCCCCAAAGATTAGGAGATGTCTTAGAACATGAGATTAAGACTTGTGTGCGTGAAAATAAGTTTGTCTCACTAGAAGCTTTGCCGAGAGTGCTCGAAATTGATTACCAAGAGTCATTTCCCGAGACAAATGACCCTTTAGAACGATTGAGGGTGTGGGGGGAAAGTATGTTTCGAGATTATGGTATTAAGGTTTTTGTTTTGTTGGCGCACAGTGAATATCTAGAACGCTACAAAATAGAATTCGCATAACAAAGCATTTAAGAGTGATTCCCAACGCATGGCATTTTTCATTCCATCGTTGGGTTTTGTGTTTACGGTGGTTTGGTTAAGTTTCGTGGTTGCGTTGCTCACACCTTAATGCGGCGTTATAACTTGTCTGTCCAATCATGATTATTGGGGTGAACCATGTACTCTTACAAAATGTCTAACATTGCTAGATATTCAAATATTGAGGCTCCGATGAAATTTCTCCGTAAGTATAAAATAAGCGTTCTTTTCTGTATCAGCGGTATTTTGTGTTTAATTGCTTATAACACCATGGGTTCATATGTAGATGAGAATGGTTTCTTAGTTGAGCCATTTGGGTTCATTCCTTTATTTTGGCTTTTTCAGCTACTGGCGTTGGTGGCTTTGGTTGTTACCTTCGTTAGACATAGAAAAGTTCAGTAAAAGGGCTAGTTAAGCCACAAGCACACGAAGACGCTTCGTTATAACAAAGCATTTAAGAGTGATTCCCAACGCTTGGCATTTTTCATTCTATCGTTGGGTTGTGTGTTTACGGTAGTAAGGTTAAGTTTTGTGGCAGCGTTGCTCACACCTTAATGCGGCGTTATGTGATTGGAGGCTAAATGTACGGAATTACGGAATTAATTGGTTCCAAGCTGAGTAGAGTTGAGGGTGTTGGCTTATCATCGTTAAAGTTTAGCTCTGGCCGACTAGTGGTTTACAACCCAATTACACTTAGTGGATGCGATGGGATGAAGTCTTTGGTTTTCCGTGAGGTTTTGGATCTAAAAGTGGCAGAAGATTCTTTGTTACTGGTGTTCTCAGGTCAAGCATCTCTGAGAGTATCTCTTCTTGATAATGACTTTACTGGCCCTGAAGCTGCGGTTTATACATCAAATTCAGGTTTTATTGTTGTATTCAACTAAATCACATAACAAGGCGTTTAAGAGGGATTCTCAACGCTTGGCATTTTTAGTTTGGAATCGGTTTTAGTGTTTACGGCACCATGGTTTAGGTTGGGTGGTTTGCGTTGTTCACCCCTTAACGCGGCGTTAGTTGCCAATGAGGAAAACGCAGCTTAAACAGAATGTTTAGAGTTAAAGTCAGTGTGTTTTTGGTGGGGTTCCGTATTTCAATTTTGAATCGTTCGGGTTTATGAAAATCGTTTTCAGGTTTCTTTTGTGGTTGAATTTTCTGTTTCAGAAACCGATTTATTTGTTGAAAGTCAGCTCGGTGACATTGTCTGTCTAAAAGAGCTTTTTGGTGTTGTTGGTTCGTTTTCTGCGGCGCTTTGAGTTCCAAGTGGTTTCAGTGACAGTCGCTTTGAAACTACGCCTGATTTGAGTTTCTTAAAACACTTAAATCTAGTGTTGGCAAAGCGGCAATTAACATCAAATCAAAGCTTTAGGTTTGGCAACTAACAAGGCATTCAAGAGGGATTCACAACGCTTGGCAGTTTTGGTTTGAATCAGCTTTAGTGTTTACGGCACAATGGTTTAGTCTAGGTGGAATGCGTTGTTCACCCCTTAATGCGGCGTTATGCGCTTGTAGAAATGGAGATAATTCATCATGGATGATTTGGCGAGTTCATTACAACGTACTGGTTTAAGAGTCAAAATCAGTAATGGAAAAATTGTAGTTAGACTTGACGGTCTTTCAAATCCAGTTTCGATAATAAGGGATATAGCCGCCGACGAATACAAAGTGAAAACGAATGATTCGATTCTATCGATAGTAGCTTGTTTCTTATTATTTAGCGGCTTGGCAGGTATTTATGAGTATAGTGGTAGTAATTTGATAAACGTTGCACTTATCTCGGTTTCGATATTGTCTTTCGTCACAGTGTTACTTACAGAACTAAAATTAACTAAGTTACGCGCTACTGTAGCTGCGTTCAATAGTCGGGAACGCGCATAACAAAGCGTTTAAGAGGGATTTGGTACGCGTGGCATTTTTAGTTTGCGTTGAGTTTTGTGTTTAAGGTGCTTGCAGAAGCTTATGTATTGCGTGCCTGCACCCCTTAACGCGGCGTTATACGTTTCGGAGGGAAATATGCCTAAATATTTAGTTTCTAACATTGCGGATCGACGCCATGCAAAGATATATGGCGTGGGTGCATTCTTTGATTTAGAAAGCTCTCAACATGGCTGGGAGGAATATAGCCAAGTTAAAGTTGGTGATAGTGTTTATGTAATAAACAAAAATAGAAACGTAGCAGTGGAATACAAAGTAACAGAAATTAAAGATAACCTGTTGCTAGAGGCAGACCCAGTTTGGGGGCATAAAGTTATTGCAATGCAAGGTGGTAACACGCGTGTATTGTTTGGAAAGCCTTTAAACCGCATCGACCAAGAATACTCTTCATTTGTTAAACAGAACAAAGTCAGTAACAGCAAAATAAACAACGAAACAGGGTTGATGCTACAAGGTTTTAACTGCGCAGCCTTTGAGTAAACGTATAACAAACTGTTCAAGAGGGATTCGCAACGCGAGGCATTTTCACTATGCGTTGGTTTAAGTGATTAAGGTGGTATGCAGCGGCTTCGGTACTGCGTTGCTCACCCCTTAACAGGGCGTTAGGGCGCAAGGAGTAAAACGATGATTCATCACATAGATCATATTGTTCTCACAGTCTCCGACATAGAAAAATCAGTGGACTTTTATAAACGGGTTTTGTGCATGGAAGAAGTAACTTTTGCCAATGGCCGTAAGGCTGTAACGTTCGGAAATCAAAAGATTAACTTTCAGCTTCTTGGCCAAGAACCGCGAAATGTAGCTAATGTTGGTTCAGGTGATGTTTGCTTAATTTCAGATTGGCCGTTGACATCAGTGGTAAACCATTTAGTCAAAGAAAATGTCAAAATCATAGAGGGTCCAGTCGAAAAATTAGGAGCTGTTGGTGCAATCCAATCGGTCTATTTTTTGGATCTTGATAACAACTTAATAGAAGTCAGCGTGTATCAATAGGCTCTACGCCCTAACAAACTGTTCAAGAGGGATTCGCAACGCGTGGCATTTTTACTATGCGTTGGTTTTAGTGATTAAGGTGGTTTGCGGCGGCTTAGGTATTGCGTTGCTCACCCCTTAACAGGGCGTTATGTGTTTCCGAAAAATTGAGGTTTCGATGATAGATTTGGATGTAGTCGCGAAGATTGCGGGCGTACTCGGTTTTATTATTAGTGTTCTTACGTTTTGTTTAACAAGGTATGAGCGCAGAGCCAATTGTGTTGTCGAAATCGTCATTGGTGACTTATCTAGTTATTCGGAAGAATTTTCTCCTGATGAAGAGTTATTAGAAGAAACTCTAAAGATTCGAGTTACGAACATCGGAGGGCAACCAGTAATATTAAAACCGGAGTCGTTTTACTTTTCTGCTTTAGGTAAGCGTGTTTCTAAGTCTCAAAATAGGATCGACTGGTTTGGTATTGGAAAGCTTTCGTCACCTCTTAATCCCGGCACTTCGTGTGATGTTGGCACTATTACGGACACCGTTCTTGAAGAGCTTGGTTTTAAAAGCTTAGATCAGTATTGTAATCAGACAGATTTTGCTAAAACAGATGTGCCCATCGAGGCAGGTGTGTCAGACTTAAACGGTCGCACCTATAAAAGTAAAGATTTCTCATATTTTTACTATGTAAACTCATTGGAAAGAAACACATAACAAACTGTTTAAGAGTGATTCGCAACGCGTGGCATTTTTACTATGCGTTGAATTTAGTGATTAAGGTGGCATACGGCGGCATTGGTATTGCGTTGCTCACACCTTAACAGGGCGTTAGCATACTTTGATAGGAGTTCAGATGGCTACGATAGTCGAACAAATTGTTAATCGTGAAATTGACTCGGTCATCGTGTACGAATCTGACCAAGTTATAGCTTTTGCAGACCATGATCCAATCAACTTTGGGCATATTTTAATTTGTCCTAAGACTCAATACCGTACTTTCATTGACCTGCCTGAGCCTGTGTTTTTTGAGATCACCGACGTTGCAAGAGATTTATATAAACGTATAGAAGCTAAGTTCAATCCCGATGGTATCGGCTTTATGCAAAACAATGGAGAGACACCTCATTTCAACGAGCTCGATCACTACCATTTGCATATTTTCCCTAGGTTTCATGGCGACCAGTACGGTTGGGTTAGTAGTGAACTTGGAATTCAAACTATGGATAAACTAAGAGAATCACTTAAAGATCTATGAGCATTGAAAAAGTATGCTAACAAATTGTTCAAGAGTGATTCGGCACGCGTGGCATTTTTGTCATGCGTTGGTTTTAGTGGTTAAGGTGGTATGCGGTGGCTTAGGTATTGCGTGCCTCACACCTTAACAAGGCGTTAAGCTTCACTTCAAGTTAATGCATTCATATTCAAAGATGGTACTTGGTGGTCAGAAGAGTTAGATGACTAACTTAACTCTCTGACCGAGGTATGAAATAAAACTCCGCAAAACTACCAATTGATTTCGAAGCAACCACGGGCACTACCCATAGGTTGAATCGAGGTAGATAATGTGGATATTGTAAAGAAAGATTCATCTACAAACATTTGACCCGATGATGACATTTTTAAAGGAGATACGCCTGTACTGCCGCTTAAGAGGAAGCCTGAGCCACTTGGCTCGACGTCTACTTTAATCTTCCATTTACCTACAATTATCCATTTTTCATCTTCAGATAGAGCACTATATTTAGTAGGATCGATTGTTATCTGGTCAACAATGCTAGGAGATAGCTCTCCGTCCCAAATCATAATGTTTTTTAGTGTGATAAAGTTCATAACCAACTCCTTGCTTATTATTAGTTGAGCTTTTAAACAGTAGTAGAATTGTTAGTAAACGCAAGTTTCACAATGGCAACAAGCTTAACAAAGCATTTAAGAGTGATTCCCAACGCTTGGCATTTTTGGTGAAAAGGTTGATTTTTGTGTTTACGGTGCAATGGGTTAAGTTGGATGGTAGCGTTGCTCACACCTTAATGCGGCGTTATGTAAATGGAGAATATTGATGGTGAAAAGTACACTGGAAATAGTTAAGCCCATAAAAGTAATAAGAAAGCATGATTTTATTCGGACTATTTCAAAAGAGTTAAAGTGTGAAAATGGCCATTTTCTCAACTCATTACATAAAGCGACCACTAATGACCTAAAACTAGTGTTAGACATAATTGCTACTGTTACCGATCAAGAAATTAAAGTAACACCGGGAGTGAGAGAAGAGGATCAGCTCTATGTTGCCAAGCCAAGAAAGCGAAGTGAACAAATAGAAGATAGTGGCGCTGTATTACTAAAGTTAAGACTCTTTTGTAAGAAGGCTGGGATTACTATTTATGAAGGGGAATTGGATACCTTGGCACATTGCAATTCCGATGAGTTAACCCGAATCTTAGAATTTCTAAAGTGTGGCATGAAGTTTTCTGGACAAAATGAAGTTTCATCACTCCAAGGGAGAGAACCTGTTGCTGTCAGTAAAAAAGCAGAGTCGAGTAAAATAGGTGCATGTTTTAAGCTATTGTCATTGGCAGTATTGATTATTTTAGGCTTCATGATGAGTCGCTGAAATTTACATAACAAAGCGTTTAAGAGGGATTTGGCACGCGTGGCATTTTTAATATGCGTTGAGTTTGGTTATTATGGTGCTTTGCAGAAGCTTACGTATTGCGTGCCTGCACCCCTTAACGCGGCGTTATATTGAGAGGTAAGATGGAAGCTTTAATTAGATTTAGCCATGATCTTTGGGGTACTCCTAAATTTGCGGCTGTCGTCGTTCTTCTATTCATCACTTTGTTTAAAATAGTGAGAGGGCGAATTGATAAGCATCAACAGGAAAAGACTAGTAGAATTTCCGAAATGATTGCTGAAATTGAGAAAAATAGTAAGCCTAGATATCATTTCGTTATCGAACAGGTTTTTCAAAACCGTTTTGGTATCCTTATTGATTATCCAGTAATTAAAGCTTTTATGTCCTCTGATACACCAACTTCAGATATTTTGAAGTATATCCAGGGAGCTAGGTACATAGAATTTTCGAAACAGTATGACTCCATTAGTTACAAGGGTTCACTTAACAAGGCTAAGCTCAATATCAGAAAACTTGGCTATCTACTTGGGTATTTTGTCTCTTCATTTGTCGCGTGTGCAATGGTTGTACTGTTACCAATAGTTGAATTTTCAAACAATTCAGATCTTGCTGTTTATTTGTTTTTTATGTTTTCAATGTTTTTACTCGCATACTTGTTTATAGATGACTCAACTAGGCAAAAGTGTGCAATTGATCTCGTTGAAAAATATGAAAACAAAAAGCTAGGCAAACACGGTGAACACTCAATATAACAAAGCATTTAAGAGTGATTCGCAACGCTTGGCAGTTTCGCTTCGCTCAAGTATAGCCAAGCGTCGCTCACACCTTAATGCGGCGTTATACGCTTAATGGAAAATGATACAAAAAGGACGTTATGAAGTTATCTGAGTTACAAAGTCATATAAAAGAATTCGATTATGCGCCAGAGCAATCTGGACACTATTTTTTAAAACTAATCGAAGAAGTTGGCGAATTATCGGAATCTATTCGCAAAGGTAAAAGTGGGCAACCAACGCTAGATGAACTCAAAGGTTCAATCGCAGAAGAGTTATATGACGTCTTGTATTATGTTTGTGCTTTAGCCAATATTCACGATGTAAACCTTGAGAAAACGCATGAACTAAAAGAAGTTTTGAACAAGGTTAAGTACAACCGCTAGAACGCGTATAACAAATTGTTCAAGAGGGATTCAGCACGCGTGGCATTTTTACTATGCGTTGGTTTTAGTGATTAAGGTGGTATGCGGTAGCGTCGGTGTTGCGTGCTTCACCCCTTAACAAGGCGTTAGCTGCTTAGAGGAAAAATGATGCTCCAAGATAAAGCTACATCAAGTTCCAATTACATAAGATTTATCGACAGAGTAATCGAAAATCGAACTGTTTGGGGACTTCAGCATCCTGATGGTGGCTGGGCAGTTTGTAATTCGAATCAGTATCCAGACGCATCAGTTTATGTTTTTTGGTCAGATAGAGCATACGCAAGTCGGGTCGCAATTGGTGATTGGGAGTTGTATGTCCCAACTCCAATTAACCTAGATTCATTCGTTGATAATTGGCTAAAAGGTATTCATAGCGATGGACATCTTGTGGGTCTCAATTGGGATGCAAACCTCTGTGGTACTGAAGTTGTCGCAATTGATGTGGCAAAAATGTTGGTACGCAGCTAACAAACTGTTTAAGAGGGATTCACAACGCGTGGCATTTTTACTGTGCGTTGGTTCAAGTGATTAAGATGGTATGCAGCAGCTTTGGTATTGCGTTGCTCACCCCTTAACAGGGCGTTAGTTGCCAATGCGAAAAACGCAGCTAAAGCAGAATATTTAGGGCTAATGTTCGTGCATTTTTGGCTCGGTTTTGTATTTCAAATTTTAGTCTTTCAGGTTTGTAAAATCGTGTGTTGGTTTCTTTTTTGGTTGGACTCTATATTTCAGAAACCGGTTTATATGTTTAAAGTTAGCTCTGTAACATTGTTTGTCCAAAGGCGCTTTTTGGTGTTGTTAGCCCTTTTTCTACGTCGTTGTATGTTCCAAGTGGTTTCAGTGAGAGACGCTTTAAAACTACGCCTGATTTTAGTTTTTCAAAGCACGTAAAAACAGCTTTTGGCAAAGCGGCAATCAACTTCAAATCAAAGCTTTAGGTTTGGCAACTAACAAAGCATTCAAGAGGGATTCACAACGCTTGGCAGTTTTGGTTTGAACCAGCTTTAGTGTTTACGGCACAATGGCTTAGGTTGGGTGGTGGCGTTGTTCACCCCTTAATGCGGCGTTATGCAAATGGAGTCAAAATGAGGATAGTTGAAGCCGATAGTTCTATGAAACAAGCAGTAGGTAAATTTTACAAAGAGCAGGGTTATCATAGTGCTTGGTCTGATACCGAAAGAGCATTTATATGCCTTAGCGATGGTGCGATTGTCGGCTCCGTGAAAGTTGAGTTTATTAATGACGTTACGATACTCAGAGGTATGTACATTGCTAGTGACTTTCAAGGTCAAGGTTTAGGGCTCCAGTTTCTTCAGTACATTGAACCTGTTTTAAACTTGCGTACAGCCTATTGCATGCCTCTTGCTCATGTAACAAACTTCTACAAGCATATTGGTTTCAAAGAAGTTGAAGAAAACCAGTATCCTGAGTTTCTACAGCAGCGTTGTAAAAAGTATCGTGAAATGGGTTATTCGATAACAACAATGCGCCGTGAGAAATTTGCATAACAAACGGTTCAAGAGGGACTACCAACGCTTGGCTGTTTTGGTTCAAATTGGTTTTCGTGGTTAAGGCGGTCACTTTTAGTTTAGCCCAATGCGTTGTTAGCCCCTTAACCGGGCGTTAGTTTGCAAGAGGAAAAACTCAGCTATATCGCAAGATCTAGTGGTAAAAGCTCAAAGTTTAAGTTGTCGTATTGGCTTTCAATTTCAGTGTTAGCTGGCGTGGTGAAAATCCCAAATTGTTATCATTGCAACGGTTGATTTGTTCTTTGGTGTGGCGACTTTTGGGTTAACTGCGTTGAGCTTTTTTGCTGAAACTCTGCTCGTTGAGTTTGTTGGTACAAAAGCCGATTTACTCGCTGAAATGACGTTTTCTCTGGTGTGGTAAGTTCATGTGGTTTCAGTGGCTTTGTTGAAAGTCCGTATTGTGAGATTGGTTTTCCAAAAGCGCTTTTTGGTGTTGTGAATTCGTTTTCTGCGGCGTTGTTTGTTCCACGTGGTTTCATTGACTAGCCGCTTTTAGACTACGCCTGACTAAAGTGCATCAAAGCACATAAAGTTTGTTGTTTGCAAAGTTTAAAATAACTTAAAATCAACGCTTTGGGTTTGCAAACTAACAAACTGCTCAAGAGGGATTCGCAACGCGTGGCATTTTTACTATGCGTTGAATTTAGTGATTAAGGTGGTATGCGGCGGCTTCGGTATTGCGTTGCTCACCCCTTAGCAGGGCGTTAGTTTGCAAGAGGAAAACGCAGCTATATCGCAAGATCTAGTGGTAAAAGCTCAAGGTTGAAATTGTCCATATCGGCGTTCAATTTCAGTGTTAACTAGCGTGGTTAAAATTCAAAATTGGCATCGTTTCACGGTTGATTTGTTTTTTGGTGCGGCGACTTTTGGGTTACCTGAGTCGAACTTTTTTGCTGAAACTCTGCTCGTTGAGTTTGTTGGTACAAAACCCGATCTACTCGCTGAAATAGCGTTTTATCTGGTGTGGTAAGTTCATGTGGTTTCAGTGGCTTTGTTGAAAGTCCGCATTGTGAGATTGGTTTTCCAAAAGCGCTTTTTGGTGTTGTGAGTTCGTTTTCTGCGGCGTTGTTTGTTCCACGTGGTTTCATTGAGTAGCCGCTTTGAGACAACGCCTGACTTAAATGCATCAAAACACATAAAGCTTATTGTTTGCAAAGTTTAAAATAACGTAAAATCAACGCTTTGGGTTTGCAAACTAACAAACTGCTCAAGAGGGATTCGCAACGCGTGGCATTTTCACTATGCGTTGATTTTAATGATTAAGGTGGTTTGCGGCGGCTTTGGTATTGCGTTGCTCACCCCTTAGCAGGGCGTTATGAGACATTCTCAAAAATGGAGAATAAAAGTGGATAAAACAGCTAAAATTCAGTGGTTAAAGATCCAAAAGAAAGGCTTTTTGATACATTGTCTAACTTATGGATTAGCGTGTAGTATTCCAATCATATTTGTTAATGCATTTGTCCAAAACGACTTTTATCTCGACTTATCTCCAATTGTCTCATATAGAGTTTATTTTATGACTGTCTTTGGGGCCGTCTTTGTAGCTGGTTGGGACTGGTTTTTTTAAAAGTAGGCAGTATAAAAAACACAAAGATAAACTATCGCAAAAAAATGTCTCATAACAAATTGTTCAAGAGGGATTCAGCACGCGTAGCATTTTTATAATGCGGTGACTTTTGTGATTTAGGCGGTATGCAGTAGCGTCGGTATTGCGTGCTTCACCCCTTAACAAGGCGTTAGCACTCTAAGGCTAAGATCATTCGTTAGACAAACGTTTGATGACATAGGGTTGCAAGTCGTATTAACCTCTGATAGTGAAAAGTCCATACAAGGAGTCCATTATGAGGTTACGATTCACAAGTGTCGAAATATTGGTCTGTACTTATCTGGCTCGTTATGGCCGTGATAGTTTCGATGAGCTGCTTATTCAGAATGTGCTTGGAAGAAAGGCGAAATCTGCTTTACAAAAGTCTCGAAATATAGCGTGGATGTTAAAAGAAAAAGGTTATGGACATCATAAATCAATTTCCCCGCTATCCGGTGCCTCTAGAGGAGCCCCATCAAGATGGACAGACTGGGATAGCGTCTCAAAGTATATTGTTTTTTCGAAAGATGAACACTTGAGGCACTGCAAAACTATATTAGAGTGCTAACAAAGCGTTTAAGAGGGATTCTCAACGCTTGGCAATTTCAGTTTGATTCAGCTTTAGTGTCTTCGGCACAATGGTTTAGGCTAGGTGGTGGCGTTGTTCACCCCTTAACGCGGCGTTAGGGCACAAGGAGTAAAATGATGATTCATCACATAGATCATATTGTTCTCACAGTCTCCGACATAGAAAAATCAGTGGACTTTTATAAACGGGTTTTGTGCATGGAAGAGGTAACTTTTGCCAATGGCCGTAAGGCTGTAACGTTCGGAAATCAAAAGATTAACTTTCAGCTTCTTGGTCAAGAACCGCGAAATGTAGCTAATGTTGGTTCGGGTGATGTTTGCTTAATTTCAGATTGGTCGTTGACATCAGTGGTAAACCATTTAGTTAAAGAAAATGTCAAAATCATAGAGGGTCCAGTCGAAAAATCAGGAGCCGTTGGTGCAATCCAATCGGTCTATTTTTTGGATCTTGATAAAAACTTAATAGAAGTCAGCGTGTATCAATAGGCTCTGCGCCCTAACAAACTGTTCAAGAGGGATTCGCAACGCGTGGCATTTTTACTATGCGTTGGTTTTAGTGATTAAGGTGGTATGCGGCGGCTTCGGTATTGCGTTGCTCACCCCTTAACAGGGCGTTAGTTGCTTGGGAAAAATTAGCTTACAGGGAGTAATCAGATTGGTAAAAATGTACGGTTCTGAAGAGACAAGGGCGTTTTGTTGTAATTGTAAAGAAGTTACGCTGCATAGGTATGAAAGTTTTTCTAAGCCAAAGGAAGTAACTGAGAAAAAAGCTAAAGGTTTCTTATCGGGTCTATTTGCTGCAATAGTTGGTGCATTAATGGAAGGTGAAGCAACTGGTGATTACAAATGTACAGTATGTGGTACCAATCTTCATACACCAGATAATTTAGATTGAGGTTCAGTATCTCTATTACTCTGCCAGTGGCAAGCTACGCAACTAGCAAGCTGTTTAAGAGTG
Source organism: Vibrio sp. T9 (assembly GCF_003123985.1). Lineage (NCBI taxonomy): Bacteria > Pseudomonadati > Pseudomonadota > Gammaproteobacteria > Vibrionales > Vibrionaceae > Vibrio > Vibrio sp. T9. The sequence goes on along the minus strand of NZ_NIGY01000019.1, from coordinate 19,034 downwards.
ATTCGCAACGCGTGGCATTTTTACTATGCATTGGTTTTAGTGTTTAAGGTGGTATGCGGAGGCATCGGTATTGCGTTGCTCACACCTTAACAGGGCGTTAGTACGGGTTTTACATCAAAGGTCATAAGTTTTGGTGTTTATCTGTTTTGGCGCTCGCCTTTACACCTTTCAGTTTGTATCTCTCACGTTCTTTCCGGTGGCACTATATGCGGAGGGTTTGCTTTGATTTCACCGTTTACGGTTTCTAACTCTTAGCCTATTTCTTTGGCGCTTCTTCATTTTCGTGGTGGCTTTTGAGAGAACCTTGATTACTTTTGGTGTGGCTGTTGAAGCACGAGGACCGAATCCTTTTCTAATTTGAAATGAGTGAAAGTAGGGGAGTTCAGTGCGTTTTTCTTCAAGCCAACTTCCGTCTTTCAATCGGAGCAAAGTTTTGTAGCTGCCCGTCTCACTTCAGGGTTCAAAGCCTTTCATATCATCTCAGTTTTCAATATCTTGGAGCGCATAAATCGAAGTAGCGCATGTACTAACAAATTGCTTAAGAGTGATTCGTAACGCGTGGCATTTTTACTATGCGGTGGCTTATGTGATTAAGGCGCTGTGCGGTAGCTTTTGTATTGCGTTACTCACACCTTAGCAAGGCGTTAGTACGGGTTTGACATCAAAGGTCATCAGTTTTGGTGTTTATTTGTTTTGGCGCTCGTATTTACACCTTTCAGTTAGTGCCTTTCACGTTCTTTCCGGTGGCACTATATGCGGAGTATTCGCTTTGATTTCACCGTTTACGGCTTCTAACTCTTACCCTATTTCTTTGGCGCTTCTTCTTTCTCGTGGTGGCTTTTTAGAGAGCCTTGATTGCTTTTGGTGTGGCTGTTGAAGTACGAGGAAAGAATCCTTTACTAATTTGAAGCAAGTGAAAGTAGGGTTGTTCAGTGCGTTTTTCTTCTAGCCAACTTTCGGCTTTCAATCGGGGTAAAGTTTTGTAGCTGCCCGTCTCACTTCAGTGTTCAAAGCCTTTCATATTATGCCACTTTTCAATATCTTGGAGCACACAAATAGAAGTAGCGCATGTACTAACAAATTGCTTAAGAGTGATTCGTAACGCGTGGCATTTTTACTATGCGGTGGCTTATGATGATTAAGGCGCTGTGCGGTAGCTTTTGTATTGCGTTACTCACACCTTAGCAAGGCGTTATACGATTAAGGAGAGAAATGAAGCCTGATTTACACGGAAGTAGAATTGTTTTGAGGTCAATTCAAACGAATGATTCTGATGATTTGTTTGAAATTTATGGTGATATTCAAACAATGGAATTTGCCTCAGACCCAGTTTTCACATCGAAAGATATGATAGTTCAGATGCTAGAAAGCGTTGCCCGACTAGAGAAATCAGGTGAATCGTGGGAATGGGCGGTTATGGAGCAAGCGACAAACAAAGTTATTGGAACCTGCGGCTTACATGGCTTTAGTGATAGCGGTGATTCTTGTGAGGTCGGATGCTTACTCAACTCGTCGTACTGGCGACAAGGGTATATGTCGGAAGCTCTTAGTTTATTATTTTCTCATGCTAAATCTTTGGGCATTGAAAAATTGTATGCAGATATTGATGAGGGTAACTTTCGGTCTCAAGCTTTGTTTAACAAACTCGGTTTCAACGTTAAAAACGGTCAGTTTCAGCGCTTTCTATGAGGCATCGTATAACAAAGCGTTTAAGACAGATTCGCAACGCGTGGCATTCTCAGTTTAAATTGAGTTTTGTGTTTACGGTGCAATGGTTTAGGTTAGGTGTAAGCGTTGCTCACTACTTAACGCGGCGTTAAGCGTCAGAATAATATCGAGGTATAAATTGGATTTATTTACTCCTATAGCAGATGAAGAGCGCCAACATCCAATCTTCAAAATGTTGTTACAAGAACAATACAAAGCCGAAAGAGAAGTGTTGAACTCATGGGCTAAGGGTTTTGAAGATCGTGATGGTAAGTTTGTATATGAATTTCAAACTACATTTGAATCTTCAATGTGGGAACTCTATCTTCACGCTTTTCTGAAAGAGCTCGGGGCTCAAACAGACTTTTCACATCATGCACCTGATTTTGTTACTGAGCTAGATAGAGAGATTACACTTGAAGCTACTATTGCTGCACCAGCGCAAGGTGGAGAACCTGCAGCTGGTCATTCTCAGATGTTTGCGCCGAAAGATTTTGCTGAGTTCAATCAACAGTCAACGATCCGAATTTTGAATAGCTTGTCGTCAAAAATTAAAATGTATCGGACTAAATACTCCCAGTTAGAGCATGTAAAAGGAAAGCCCTATGTCATTGGGCTAGCGTCATTCGATAGACCTTTTTCACACTATGCAGTTAACCGTTCTATAATTGCAGCTTTATATGGTCTCTACATAGACGAAGAAACCACTATAGCTACAGGCTCCAAAGAGCTTATTAAGTATCCAGTTGAAGCTGTCGTAAAAAATGAGAAAGCAACAATCCCTACGGGCTTGTTTGCTACCGATGAGTATAAAGATGTTAGTGCGGTTATTTATAGTTCGTTAGCTACATGGGGCAAAATTCGTGCGTTGGCTGATAACCCTGATGCTATGACTGTCTTCCACACGTCTCACCTTCCTGTTGGCGACAGCATTCAAGCTGAGATGCGTTTTGCTCCAAAAGCAGAGTATGTTGAGAATATCGCTGATGGATTGCATATATTGCATAATCCACATGCTGAATACCCTTTAGACGCTAGTACTTTTAATCACGCGCGCGTTGCACAATACTTTTTAGATCCAGAGAAAGGTATAGATGTAATTGCTCCAGATGACTTCCTGTTACTTAGACAATTACAAAGCGTAGTAGTGCGACCAGACGCTTAACAAAGCATTTAAGAGTGATTCGCAACGCTTGGCAGTTTCGCTTCGCTCAAGTATAGCCAAGCGCCGCTCACACCTTAATGCGGCGTTATATTTTTAATGGAGTTATATGAACCAATTTTTTGAAAGTGAGACGACTCAACGAGTTATAGCGAAGTTCACTAATCGTATTGATGGGTTGACTTATGAAACAGATTTTGAAAAAACTCGCGGTCAATACCTACTTGTTGTTTGCAAAGCTATAAAAGGTAACCCAAAGCTTTGGGATGAGCGTTGCCAAATAAATATTGGCTGGGTTGGTGATCATCTGCTGCATTTTCTATCGGAAAGAACCTCAAATCTAGACAAAGATGATTTAGATAGTGCTATGGGGTTATTCTTTAGGTTTCTCCTTGAATATCATCTATCGACTCCAAATGATATTCATCGCGACTTGGAAAGAGTTAGACGGTTTTGTACAGAGAATGCTGCCGATTTTAATGATGAGGGTCGTTCGGATATCTACTTCTCTATTGGAGAAATGCCGATAGCCATTTTAAAGGAAATTGCTAATAGCCCAGCGATTGAAAGTGTTAGAAAGCTTCACGTAGCAACTTCTGAGTTTGAAGAGACTAAAAATCGATGGGACGTTGAACTTCGTGAGAGAGAAGAAAAAGCGAGTAAACTAAAAGAGTCCCTAGATAGTTATAAAGATGCATTTAATTTTGTTGGGCTGAGCGAAGGCTTTAATCAGCTCGCAGAGCAAAAGAAGCAAGAAATAAGAGATGTACTTTTTTGGTTAAGGCTAGTGTCGATACTAATCGTTTTACCTCTGGCTGCAGAAATCGTATTTGTATTGGCAAATATCGATAAGGGTGCCGAGCTTTCAAGAATCATGATGTTAGTGGCATTACCCACAGTCTCATTGATTGCTATTCTAGTTTATTATTTCCGTGTACTTCTGAGTAACTACAAGTCATTACAATCTCAGTTACTGCAAATAGATCTAAGAATGACACTTTGTCGGTTTATTCATAACTATTCGGAATATGCTAGTGATATGAAAAAACAGGACAAGTTCTCGTTGGAGAAATTTGAGAACATCATATTCTCAGGGATTACTGCTAGTACTGAAAACATACCCTCGACTTTCGATGGTGTAGAACAACTTGGAAAATTGATAAAGTCAGTCAAGCAATAAAAATATAACAAACTGTTTAAGAGTGATTCGCAACGCGTGGCATTTTTACTATGCGTTGCGTTTAGTATTTAAGGTGGTATGCGGTGGCATCGGTATTGCGTTGCTCACACCTTAACAGGGCGTTAGGCAAATAGGTAAAATATGAATAAACAGTCCCTTCCTAGTGAAGAAATACTTCTTTGTTCCAATTGCTTTAATGATGAAGGCTTAAGAATAGACGCATATAAGGTAGGCAGCGAATCTCAAGAAGAGTGCCCAAACTGTGGTACTTCAGGGGGGAACAAGCTTACTAAAGATTTGATTAAAGGTTTGGCTTGGCGCTTCTTTGTCAGCGGCACTACAATTCGTTGTGATTATGGCGCTGCGCCTGTGATTCAAACCAATGAGTATCACTATGGAAAAAGTGATATAAGTCCATCGGCATGGTTAAAGAAGGACATCAAGTTAATAGAAGATGCGGCTCAAATTGGTTTTTTCCATTACGGTCCACGTTTATGGATGATCGGTGAAGTTGAACCGCTTAAAGATTTGCAAAATGAAAGCACACGAGACGGTATTATCAAACGAGTAATACACGAGTACCCCGAAAAAACAATCCCTATCGGGACTAAATTTTACCGTTTGAGAATTAGCCCTAACAAGCCTTCTGCACCCATGGAATATGACAGCCCACCAATTGAATTTTCAGGCAGAGGGCGCTTGGACTCATCAGATCTATCTGTTATGTACGGTTCCCAAGATCTTGACGTTTGTATTCATGAATGCCGAGCTTCGGTAGATGATGACATATATGTAGCTACGCTCAAAACTATTAAAAACTTGAGGTTGTTGGATCTAACTCATGTTCTGGAAGAGAACTCGACAGAATTTGAGAGCTTAGATATGGCTATACATATGTTGTTTTTAGCTAAGTCTCATTCCTATGAAATCTCCCGCGCCATAGTTAAGGCCGCTAAAAATGCAGGTTATGATGGGGTTATATATCCTTCATTTTTCAGCTTAATTAGAACTGGAGGGCATCCATTCGAAACTTCTTATGGTTTGTCATTACGTAGGTATCACCCTGAACGAGAAAAGTATGCACAAGCTTACACCATAGAAAATTTGGCTCTTTTTGGATTTCCACTACGGTCTAAGTTAGTAGAAATGGTTTCCATTAACCGGCTTATCATCACTCACGTTGGTTACCAAGGACATTTCGGTCCTGTAGAATATTAAGTTGAATCGATTGGCAGTATTTGCCTAACAATCTGTTTAAGAGTGATTCGCAACGCGTGGCATTTTTGCTATGCGGTGCGTTTTGTGTTTAAGGTGGTATGCGGAAGCTTTGGTATTACGTTGCTCACACCTTAACAGGGCGTTATACGCTTATCAGGACAATCAAAAAGGAGCAAGGAAATGAATCAGCATGAAAAACTTAATTATGTTGAGTTTGGCGCAAAAGACTTACAGTCGACAAAATCATTCTTCTCTTCAGTTTTCGGTTGGGAGTTTGTCGACTACGGACCTGAATATACAGCTTTTTCAAATCAGGGATTAGACGGTGGTTTCTTCAAAGCTGATTGCTGCAGCCAAACTAATACGGGTGGAGCACTTTTAGTATTCTACAGCTCTGACATTGAAGATACTCTAAATAAAGTTGTTCAAAGTGGTGGTGAAATCATTCGCCCTATATTCGAATTTCCTGGTGGTTGCCGTTTTCATTTTTTAGAACCAAGTGGCAATGAGTTCGCAGTTTGGTCGGAAGCCCGCGTATAACAAAGCATTCAAGAGGGATTCACAACGCTTGGCAGTTTTGGTTTGAATCAGCTTTAGTGCTTACGGCACAATGGGTTAGGTCGAGTGGTTTGCGTTGTTCACCCCTTAATGCGGCGTTATAGCTTTGGAGTAAAAAGTGGCATTCAACTTAACAGAAGAACAATTAGTTAATACTGAGATGGAGCTTGGTGCAAGGCTCCCTCATGATTACCGTGAATCAATGAAAATTTCCAATGGTGGTGAAGCAACGACCGAAGAAGCTGATTGGGAACTTTACCCAATCAAGGACAACTCTGATCGAAAAAGGTTAGCTCGTACTTGTAATCATATTATTACAGAGACCAAGTTGTGTTTCGGTTTTGGCAACTTTCCTCATCATGCATTGGCAATTGCTAGTAATGGTCTTGGTGATCAAATGGTTTTATTAAAAGAGTCAAACCAATTCAAGCCCGAAGTTTATATTTGGCTTCATGAAACCGGAGAGATTAAGTTGCTTGCAAGTTCATTTGCCAAGTTAGAAAAGCTTTAACAAATTGTTCAAGAGTGATTCGGCACGCGTGGCATTTTTACTATGCGTTGCGTTTAGTGTTTAAAGTGGTTTGCGGAGGCTTCGGTATTGCGTGCCTCACACCTTAACAAGGCGTTAGTTGCCATGAGGAAAAACGCAGCTAAATTGCAAAATCTGGCGGTAAAAGCTCAAAGTTAAGTGAGTTTTCTTGCTCAAATCCAGTGTTTGATATTTCAGCTAAGATCTAAATTTGGCATTGCTGCACCGCTGATTTGTTCTTTGGTGTCGCAGATTTTAGGTTAGACGGACGGCCATTTTTTGCTGAAAAACTGCTCGGTGAGTTTACCGTCTCAAAAGCAGATTTACTTGCTGAAAGGGCGCTTTCTCTGGTGTGGTGAGTTCACGTGGTTTCGGCGGCTTTGTTGAAAGTCCGCACTGCGAGATTGTCTTTCCAAAAGATCTTTTTGGTGTTGTCAGTCCGTTTTCTGCGGCGTTGGATGTTTCAAGTGGTTTCAGTGACTAGCCGCTTTGAGACTACGCCTGACTTAACGGCATCAAAGTCAAAGTGCGTAGGTTTTTTGTTCGCAAAGTCTAAACTGTCCTAAAATCAGTAAATTGGGCTTGGCAACTAACAAACAATTTAAGAGTGATTCAGCACGCTTGGCATTTTTGGTTTAGGTTCAGTTCAGTGTTTACGGTGTTCAAATTGAGTGTTGTGGTCGCGTGCTTCACACCTTAATTGGGCGTTATGTGCTCTTGCGTCGTTGGGCTATGGTTATAATTCCACTTACAGGAGTTAAATCATGTCATACATCGATGGATTTGTAGCGGCTGTACCTACAGCGAATAAAGAACAATACATTGCGCATATCGAAATAGCCGCAGAAATGTTTAAAGATTTTGGAGCCTTAAGAGTTGTGGAAACTTGGGGAAGTGAAGTCCCAGATGGTGAAATTACTTCATTCCCAATGGCTGTTAAAGCTAAAGACAACGAAACAGTCGTATTTTCTTGGGTTGTGTGGCCATCAAAAGAAATCCGAGATAGAGCTTGGCAGCAGATAATGGATGACCCGCGAATGAGTCCTGAAAATAACCCCAGGCCATTTGATGGTAAGCGTATCATTTATGGTGGTTTTGACGTTATCTTGGATAAATAGTGAGTACGCACATAACAAAGCATTCAAGAGTGATTCGCAACGCTTGGCAGTTTCGCTTCGCTCAAGTATAGCCAAGCGCCGCTCACACCTTAATGCGGCGTTAGTTGCCATGAGGAAAAACGCAGCCAAATTGCAAAATCTAGCGGTAAAGGCTCAAAGTTAAAGTGAGTTTTTCTCGCTCAAATCCAGTGTTGAATATTTCAGCTAAGGTCCAAATTTGGCATTGCTACACCGTAGATTTGTTCTTTGGTGTTGCAGGTTTTAGGTTAGACGGACGGCCATTATTTGCTGAAACACTGCTCGGTGAGTTTGCCGTCTCAAAAGCAAATCTGCTTGTTGAAAGATCGTTTTCTCTGGTGTGGTGAGTTCACGTGGTTTCAGCGACTTTGTTGAAAGTCCGCACTGTGAGATTGTCTTTCCAAAAGGTTTTATTGGTGTTGCTAGTCTGTTTTCTGCGATGTTGTAGATTCCAAGTGGTTTCAGTGACTAGTCGCTTTGAGACTACGCCTGGCTTAACGGCACTAAAGTACGTAGGTTTTTTGCTCGCAAAGTCTAAACTGTCCTAAAATCAGTAAATTGGGTTTGGCAACTAACAAACAATTTAAGAGTGATTCAGCACGCTTGGCATTTTTGGTCTGGGTATAGTTCAGTGTTTACGGTGTTCAAATTAAGTTCTGTGGTCGCGTGCTTCACACCTTAATTGGGCGTTAGTTGCCAACGAGAAAATCGCAGCTAAAACAGAGTGTTTAGGTCTAATCGTTCGTGTGCTTTGCTCGATTCTGCACTTTGAACTTCGGGCTCATGGCTCGCGGAATTGAGCTTCGATCTTTTCTTAGTTTGGTTTGCCGTTTCAGAAGCCGATTTACTTGTTGAAAGTCAGCTTTGTGGCACTGTTTCTCCAAAAGGTCTTTTGATGTTGTCAGTTCGTTTTCTACGGCGTTGCGTGTTCCAAGTGGTTTCAGTGACAAACGTTTTGAAACTACGCCTGATTTGAGTTTCCCAACATACGTAAAGCAAGTGTTGGCAAAGCGGTAACTAACTTCAAATCAAAGCTTTAGGTTTGGCAACTAACAAAGCATTCAAGAGGGATTCACAACGCTTGGCAGTTTTGGTTTGAATTAGCTTAAGTGTTTACGGCACAATGGTTTAGGTTAGGTGGTGGCGTTGTTCACCCCTTAATGCAGCGTTAGATGAATACAGGTTTATAGATGAAATGTTTTCAGAACTAGTTAAATATAAAACAGAAGAAGAGTACCTGTACAACGAGCAACCGGAAATAACGGAGCGTGTTCTTGTGCTGAAAGATATAATACAGCATCGAAAGATGAGCCATAGAGTACTTGGAATCTCTGGAATATATCCAGTTAAGCGGCCAAGAAAGATATATGAAATGAGGTTTGTGACAGTTAGTACAAATAGAACCTACTTTGCGGCCTTGAAGGAGGTTCAAGGTGTATTTGGATTGTTTTATCAAGAGACTGGTATCCTGCCTTCAATAAAGCCAATGCCTAAGGAGTTTTTAAAGCACCCTAAGGGTATTTCTCCACATACTTACAGAACCTTATTCACAAGAGGGATGTGTATATATGGCGCTTAAGAATGATTATTTACAAATAGCGAAGAGAGCGTTAAAGGCTAGTAATGACACTCGAAAAGTGCAAGAAAAGTCAGCTTTTCTAACCTATCATGCGTTTGAGTCGGCTGGGTGTGCTTTAGCTGACCATGACGGGCAAGGCGTGGGTCCCAGCGTTAGTCACAATCAGAAGATTCAGCGGTTTCAGCAGGCTGCTGTTAACCATTGTGATAGCGCAACACAATTAAAAATCGCGACAACTGCTGTTCTTTTGCACAACTTAAGAAATAAGCTTTTGTACCCTAATTATGATGCTTCTAGTGGAACATTTTCTAGGCCTGAGAATATGCTAACACAAAGCCAATCTAACTCATTGAGAAATGATGTTAAAGGTATTGCAGACGAAGTGGAAAAAATCATCTAACAAAGCATTTAAGAGTGATTCGCAACGCTTGGCAGTTTCGCTTCGCTCAAGTATAGCCAAGCGCCGCTCACACCTTAATGCGGCGTTAGCATTATTATGAAAAATCGAGGGAGAATTGATGTTCGATGAAATAAAAGAAATAGTTCGAGGCGGTGGGCTTTTTAAAGCGATAGAACAGGTCGAACTTGAAATTTCTACTGGTAAATTCGTAGAGAAAAAAGTAGATACGACTTTAATTGAAAAAACAGAATCTAACAATTTGGATCTAATTGCAAAAGGTCAGAGAACTCAGTTTAAAAAAGGACGACAAGCTAGTTTCGCATCTTATGAGGATTACACAGAAGAAGAGCAATTTGAACTAGTAGAAAAGGCTCTCATGTGTGGTATTGCTGACGCAGTTTCTACGGCTCAAACGCTAGGAGATTTTTGTTCTGATTTTGATGTAACTATTCAGTTTGATGATGAAAAGCTTATTGAAGCACGTGAAGTGGACGAGTCGTTCTTGGAAATTGAAGAAGAAATTTTAACCGAGGTTGCGCGATATGAACAATAAAAGTAGGTTGCTTTCTGCTTTGCGAAAGTATCTTGGCAATAGAAAAATCGCAAATCTATTGAATAACTCTAATTCTGACCTGTATGAAGCTTATATCTTTTCGATAGTACTGCAAGCAGCAAAGCTACAAGGAGCGAACGTATATTTTGAAGATGTGAATGGAAAAATTACTAATAACTTACTATTTAGAACAAGTCCCGGGAATATATACTCAAAGTCAAAGAATTACACGCATGCCGTAGTCGAATTTCCAGACTTCAAAATAGTAGAAGTTCATATTGGAGTTAAGGTTGCGGGAATGTCTGGAGTCACTCATGAAGCTGATGTTGCGATAATCGAGCGCTCGGAAGGTGAGACTTGTCGATTACAAAATGTGCATCCAAGACACACGAAGTTGATCTTTGCTGTTGAGTGCAAGTACTACTTCACGAATCTAGGGATTAACCTTGCTCGGTCATTCTTAGGATTAGATAAAGAATTTAACTCCAAAAAGGTATTTTTTGTATCTAATACGACATCGAGAAGTGTCGAAAAAGTCTTAAGTAGACATGGTCGTAATTGGGACAGAAATATTATTCCTAGATTTAATAATGACGCTAATAGGCTGACGAGTCAGTTTCAGGTTGTGTTTAGAGACTTCATAGCAAGTCGTGCGTAAATAATGCTAACAAAGCATTTAAGAGTGATTCGCAACGCTTGGCGTTTTCGCTTCGCTCAAGTATAGCCAAGCGCCGCTCACACCTTAATGCGGCGTTATGCCAACGGTTAAATAAGGAAGACAATGGAATATATAGAATGGAATGATTTCCAAAAAATTGATATTCGTGTAGGTACGATTACCGAAGTTGAGGATTTTCCTGAGGCTCGTAGACCAGCTTATAAATTGAAAGTCGATCTGGGTCCAGAGCTGGGTGTGAAGAAATCCAGTGCTCAAATTACAGAGTTGTATTCCAAAGAGGATCTTTTAGGTAAACAGGTTTTAGCTGTAGTAAATTTTCCACCTAAACAGATTGGTCCAATTATGTCTGAGTGTCTTGTTACGGGATTACATCGTCCAGATGGTTCAGTAGTTCTTTCTACAGTTGATATGACGCTACCAAACGGGGCAAAGTTAGCATAACAAACAATTTAAGAGTGATTCAGCACGCTTGGCACTTTTGGTTTGCGTTAAGTTCTGTGTTTACGGTGGTCAAATTAGGTATCGAGGTCGCGTGCTTCACACCTTAATTGGGCGTTAGCTATTTCTAATATATAAAGGAGTTCCAGTGGTAAAAGTTCTCGTTAGTTCATGTCTGGTTGGAAACAACGTTAGATACAATGCGAGCTGTTTATCAGTCAAAGAGCCTGAGTTGCTATGGCTCAAGTCAAACGCAGAACTAGTGACCTTTTGCCCCGAAGTCTCAGCAGGTTTACCTATTCCTAGAGCACCTGCCGAAATCATTACTGGTAAAGGTGTTGATGTGCTTGATGGTTTGGCAAACGTTGTTGGAAATGATGGTATTGATGTTACTGAACAATTTGCTAGTGGGGCAGAGAACGCTTTGGATCTTTGCAAAAAACAGCAAATAAAGTACGCGATACTCGCGGAAGGCAGCCCTTCCTGTGGCAGTTCAAAAATTTATGACGGTACATTCAACGGGATCAAAATCGATGGCTCAGGGGTAGCTACTGCATTGTTAGAGCGCAATGGAATTAAAGTCTACAGTCAACATACGATAGCTAAGCTCCGAGAGGCGTTGGAAAAAAATAGCTAACAAACTGTTCAAGAGGGATTCGCAACGCGTGGCATTTTTACTATGCGTTGATTTTAGTGATTAAGGTGGTATGCGGCGGCATTGGTATTGCGTTGCTCACCCCTTAACAGGGCGTTAGAAAATTTGGAGAGTTCTGGTGTTTGAAAAAGTTGTACTTAGACGCTCAGAGAGCGGTATTCCCGTAACCAAAGGGGAGATCGCTGAGGCGTTATTATTTTATCAAAATATTCACATCATTATTGACTACGCAAGTTTTCATGGTCTTGTAACTCAACTAGGCATGGATCTATTCTTGAGGCTACTTGCTTTACCATGTGTAACTGCGGTGTATACGGAAGAAATCCTGTCAACCTACAATGACAATAATGAGTTTTTGTATGCGGCAATAAAGTTTGTTGGGGATCAAGAGCGAGGGGAGTTACACAGTCGAAAGAAAAGGCTTCAATACCGAATTGAAAAAATGGGTTTTGATAGAAAGAAAGCTTTGAAATACGCAGAACGTTTTTTAAATCTAGTATCAAAACATGATCTATCAAGTGACCATTTTGTGAAAAATGGTATTACACGCAGCGCTAGAATACAACTTCAAGACCAAGAGTATGTTAATCAATGTGCTCAAAAGGTGGTTTCCAATCAATTAGGTAAAGAAGAGATTGATAGTCGTTTGTTCTTAAACGTTGATTTCCTTGAGAACACAGAAAAATTTAAGATACACAGCAATATCGATTTTGATTTTATTACTTTTAAATCAAAGCGCCTTAATCCGAATGGTGGTGACTTCAACCAAGCTACCTTATTGAACCAAATTTTGGAATCTCATGCAGATCTATTGCTTTCATCACATTATGGAGGTGACTTTTTTAGCTCATCAGTTTCATCCCAATTGATTAATATAAAATTCTCTCAGGCAACTAAGAGGACTGAGTTAAACAAAAGTGAACTAGCTTCTTTCAAACATGTGGTTTTAAACGACTTTCCTTCAGTGAAGGAAGTAATAGACTCTGATAGACGATCATTTTCAGAATTTTTAAAATTATTGGAAAAATCTGACAGGTTTAAAAAATGGACAGTTGGAGTTAATCCTGATGTTGGCGTGGTTTCTGAATACCTAAGTGAGCTGGGTGGGCAACACTGGTTGGAAAGAACACCCGGAAAAACAATAAGGTATGCTTTGGGCTCAATGATATCTGCTTTTGAGCCATTTACTGGCTCGGCTTTATCACTAGCAGACACACTAATTACTGACAAACTAGCTGTCGGTTGGAAGCCTAACCATTTTGTAAACAAGCACGTAAAACCATTTCTTAACGAGGAATAAATTTTCTAACAAAGCATTTAAGAGTGATTCCTTACGCTTGGCAGTTTCGCTTCGCTCAAGTATAGCCAAGCGTCGTCACACCTTAATGCGGCGTTATATGCCAATACAGCTAGGAAGTAAAAATGAACTTTGTATATGAATTTCTATATGTGCTTTCATTGTCCAAACGCACTCAATTAGCATTGATTCTTGGCGTCGTTTTTCACTTCGTAATTTTATTGGTCAGCAAATACTACATCGCTGAAATTGAGTTCCAAGGGGTAATGAAACCTTTAGAAGATGCCATAGTTGGGAAGCTATTACATAGATACGACAAGGTAGCATTGTTTGCCTTAGTATCGTTCTGGGTCTTGGCTTTTAAGTGCTATCGTAAAGATCGCAAAAGGCTATATAGCTTGTAGTTCTCGCTTTGGGTGCTCACTAAGGGACTCTCAGGCTTTGGGTTCAGGCATATAACAATAAATTTAAGAGTGATTCACAACGCTTGGCGCTTTGACTTCAAGCTAGTTTAGTGTTTATGGCGCAATGCTTTAGGCAAGGTGTTAGCGTTGTTCACACCTTAATTTGGCGTTATGTGTTTTTTTAGGATGTATACATATTGAATAATATCGATGAATTTAAGAAGTTTCTTGTAGAGAATATCCATAATTTTGAGGCTTCAGGAAAACGAAACCCTTTTAGTGTAGAAACCGAATTCCAAGTGACGCCTAGAGAGTACCTAAGGTTTGCAGAGGACGAGTTGAATCGCAATACTCCTGTAAGTTTGATTAACTGTGTTTCACATCTAAAACGAGCACTTGATTGTCAGCTAGATACATTTTTTGAAGTCTATAACCTCCGAGCTTTGTTTAAGAAACGCAACATAAAGATAGAGAAAAAGCTGCAGTTCATAGGTGCTATTGGATTTTTCAATTCTCGATCTTTAGTACGACTAAACAACATTCGAAATAAAATGGAACACCATTATTCAATCCCAGATATTGAGGATATAGAGGTTTATTTCGATCTAATCACTGCGATTGTACAACTACTTGAACTAGGTACTTTCGATGCAGCTGGGTGTGACTTCGATTGTTATGAGGTCGAGTCTGGAGTAGCGGACTTAAAAATAGAATATGTTCGAGAGACAACAGAAATTATAATCACGGGGAATGAACTTTCCTCAAGCAAATTTCAGTTTGCAGTCAAAGCTGCCGGCAATATCGATGACTTTGCCTTTTTCTTTAGAGTTCTCCGCCAACTGAACTTACTGTGGGACAAGCAATGTGAAGACTATGAATATACTTTACGAGAACTTGGACTTAATACATAAAAACACATAACAAACTGTTTAAGAGTGATTCGCAACACGTGGCATTTTTAGTATGCGTTGGTTTTAGTGTTTAAGGTGGTATGCAGCGGCTTCGGTATTGCGTTGCTCACACCTTAACAGGGCGTTAGCCAGCAACAAAGAAAATGGGAATTACGTTGATAATAAAAGAAATAGAAAGAAGACAACGACTTTTCAATGCGATCAGCTATGTAGACATTGCGATTGATGTAAAGCCTTCTAAGTTGAGAGACTTGGGTATCTATGGTGGTGCGGCTGGAGTATGGGTTAACTCAGATGTAACAAGGGGCGTAGTTTCTCCATCGAGCGGAATTGCAGTTAGTATCTTGCACACCGGTAAAAGCTACAGTGATAACATGTCGTCAAAGGGCATCGATTATGATTTTCCGAATACAAACAGAAATGGAAGTCATGATCAAAATGAAATACAAGCGCTAAAAAACTGCTTTGAATCCAAGATTCCACTGTTTGTTATCAGTAAAGCTTCGAATCAAAAACTTAGAAACGTCCATATTGGACTTGTTCAAACGTTTGATGAAATCAATGCCAAGGCATTTATCAGATTTGTGGCTCAGGATAAGTTGTTCCCAACAGCAAATGAAACAATCAAAGAATCACAAGCCGAATATAAAGTGACCTTCGAAAATGAAGTAAATGAGTCACTTGATGATAGTTCAGAAAACCGTCAAAGAAGGTTGGCCTCTAGATCTACTAAACCGAAAGTCGTTTATAGACTGGTTCAGGATTATCGTAGAGACCCTGATGTTGTCGCGGAAGCATTATATAGAGCAGAAGGTTTTTGCGAAAAGTGCAAAGAAAAAGCGCCCTTTATTAAGCGTTCCAATGGAGAGCCGTACTTAGAGGTTCTCCATATAATACCGTTGTCGCAGGGCGGCTTAGACAGCCTTGAAAATGTAATTAGTCTTTGCCCCAACTGCCATAGGGAAATACACTTTGGGCCAGCTGGCTAACAAACTGTTTAAGAGTGATTCGCAACGCGTGGCATTTTTACTATGCGTTGGTTTTAGTGTTTAAGGTGGTATGCGGGAGCTTCGGTATTGCGTTGCTCACACCTTAACAGGGCGTTAAGGCTCTCCCAACATGAGAGCATTATGGAGATTAAATGTTTCAACTTAAAGAATTACTCAAAGAGGCAAGGGACCTTATATTAGCTCCATTTCTTATCACGCTTGTTTTGGGAGGAATGACACTGGTGACACCCAAAGATATCGACTTGGTGCTAATAAGTGTTATCAAGGGATTTATGCAGTTATCAGGGTTAAAGCTTGCGCTATATACTGGATTGCTGCTATGCGGTATATCTCTTCTGTGTATATCTCAGCCTTTTCTCCAAAAAGTGTTTAAATTGTTGGCGATTTCCATATGTAAGTGTGGTTACTCCTTTTCAATCGTTCTTACTGGAGTTTGCTTAGGCCTAATAATCCCGATGGGCTTGGAGAAAATGAATTTTCAAGTTTCAGTTGGTGTTTTTCTTGCGTCAATTATGTTCATAATATATGCCGTTACATTCATGCTGACTTCATACTTTTCGTCACAGGAGTCTACTGATATTCCAGATGACTTAATTCTTAATAGAATCGATAGGTTGCTTGTAGTTAGGCTGTTGGGAGTAATCTTGGTGGTAATGTCACTGATTTGTTTCTATTTTGAGCCGTGGCCAACTGTATTTAAAATAAACTAGTTTGTACCTCCGAGAGCCTTAACAAAGCATTTAAGAGTGATTCTCAACGCTTGGCATTTTTCATTCCATCGTTGAGAGCAGTGTTTAAGGTGGTATGGTTTAGTTTCGTGGTTGCGTTGCTCACACCTTAATGCGGCGTTAGTTGTTGCCGGAAATCTTGAACTCATGTACAAAGCAATTCCAATTACAATAGGAGTTAAGTTGCATGAGTTTAGTTGTACGTCAGGTGACTCTCGATGATGCTGAAGGCATTACAAATGTCCTCAATCCCATCATTATTGAAGGCTTATACACGGTATTGGACACAACCTTTACCCCTGAAGAAGAAAAAGAGTTTATTGCTCAATTTCCTGAGCGCGGTGTGTTTACAGTTGCGTTGTCCGGAAGTGACTCAACGGTTATTGGTTTCCAAAATATTGAGCCGTTCGCACAATACACAAAAGCTTTTGACCACGTAGGCATAATTGGTACGTTTGTCTGTGAAAATGCTCGTGGTCAAGGTGTTTCAAAAGAGCTTTTCAACTCGACATTCGAAGTTGCAAAGCAAAAGGGCTATGAAAAGCTATTTGCTTACGTCCGTAGTGATAATGAGCGAGCTTTGGCAGCTTATCTTAAACAAGGCTTTGAAATTGTAGGTACTGCGAAGAAGCATGCAAAAGTTCGCGGGGAATACGTAGACGAAGTCCTCATAGAGAAGTTTTTGTAGGTGTTGAGTAGCAAAAACTAACAAGGCATTTAAGAGTGATTCGCAACGCTTGGCAGTTTCGCTTCGCTCAAGTATAGCCAAGCGTCGCTCACACCTTAATGCGGCGTTATGTGCTCTCGGAGAAAACGATGAATAAGTGTCTAATCATCATATTAGCTAGTCTTTCGTTTGGTGCTCTTGCTGAAGAAGAGTCCATTGACTGTAATAATGCGATGACCACAATCGAGATAAACCAATGTGCCGCTATTGAATTAGAGTCAGCACAAGTTAAATTAGACAAATATCTAAACACTAGCTTTGAGCACAACTCGCATGACCCAGAACTGATCGCAGCAATTAAGCTTGCTCAACAGGATTGGCAAGCATATATGTCCTCTCACTGTGATTCGGTTTATACGCAATGGCGTGATGGAACTATTCGTGGAATTATGGCGATATCGTGCAAAACTAAGTTAACTAAGCAAAGAACGCACGAGTTATGGGAAAACTTTTTAACTTATATGGACAGTACACCACCAGTTTTACCGGAGCCAAGTGTAGAGTAGGTTTCAACCACGCACATAACAAACTGTTCAAGAGGGATTCGCAACGCGTCGCATTTTTACTATGCGTTGTTTTTAGTGATTAAGGTGGTATGCGGCGGCTTCGGTATTGCGTTGCTCACCCCTTAACAGGGCGTTATGAATCAGGAGTAAAAATTTGAGTGAGATGTTTGAAATTGCTTATGCTGCAGCAACGAACAGGCTGTGCTTATTTACAGGCACAGGTTTTTCGAAAGCAGTAACTGATAATGATGCGCCTACATGGCAAGGTCTTTTAGAAGAACTGTGTGATTTACTTCCAAATGGAAAGGAATTAAAAGAGTCTCTTTTTCCTAAAGGAAAGGCTAGCCTTTTAACACTTGAAGAGGCAGCCCAAGTAATCGCAATTAAATTGGCAGCAATAGATAAAAATATACATGAAGAAATTGCAGATATTATAAGTGATCTTGAACTGCAAGATGATAATGAACATGTTGAAGCTTTTTTTTCGGAAAGAGCATTTAGGGTAATTACGACCAACTACGATAAGTTAGCTGAGGAGTTGACTGCTGAAAATAGCTGCCAGTCAATAACACCGGGACTTCCTATTCCAAGGTCTTCCGCAAATGTTAAAGTTTACCATGTTCATGGTTCGGTCGATTCACCCGAGAATATGGTAGTTACATCTGAAGATTACTTTAGATTTATTAATGGTAACTCTTACTTCTCACAAAAGTTGAGTACGATACTACATGAAAACACAGTTGTTATTTTAGGATACTCTTTAGGTGATACAAATTTAAAGGCTATTATTAGTGATTATAATGGTTTTTCAAAAAGCCATGTAATTGGTTCAAATATTTTCCTTGTCTCAAGATCTAAAATAGACCAAAACGTTAAAGATTATTATGCACATTGTTATGGAATCCGTGTTATTGATTCGATGGAAGTTTCACGATTCTTCAAAAAACTAAATGAGAAAACGCCTAAAGCAGAGAGTATTGCAGACAAATCTATTCGCTCTATTAGAAAGGTTGTCTTCGATGGTGCTCACTTTAAAAAAGCTTACATTAAACTAGAAGACTCATTCTATCGTATTATTTCGTCCTTATCTGCGGAGGGTTTGAGCTGGAATGATAAGCGCGTTGTGGAAATGGTGGGTGAAGTAATTGAAACAAAGACGGAATTAACATTAGAGAATAATGCTTGGGAGCAGTACGAGCATCTTGCAAGATGGCTAGTATACCTTGGGGCTATTTTTGATGTTAAAGGTACATCAATTGAAAAAATATATCTCGATGCAGTTCTGCGGTCTATGACTACTATGCGAAAAGAGTACTATACGGGCTATTCATGGCATGCATATCGCGCATGGAAAAACAGATGGGCTTCTGTTACATCTTCCAATAGACGATTGGTCAAAAAACATATAGAAGCTAATACTAGTTGGTCTGATGCTCTTGCGATAGTAAATAGTATTGATTCATAACAAAGCATTTAAGAGTGATTCGCAACGCTTGGCGCTTTCGCTTCGCTCAAGTATAGCCAAGCGTCGCTCACACCTTAATGCGGCGTTAGGCGAATGGAGTAAATAATGAGATTTTTGATTGTTATTTTGGGGATGTTTTCTGCATTAGCAGCGACGGCAGAAGAGACTCGATGTGGATGGCTTGAAAATCCT
>NZ_NIGY01000199.1:0-289 GCF_003123985.1 Vibrio sp. T9 | reverse complement strand
CACGGTATGGCGCATTTCCCATCGATAGCAAAGCATGGACACGCTCCCTCCTCTGGAGCGTCCGATGATCCGCAGGTGCGTGAGATTGTCGAAGCGTAGTAGCGCCCATAAGACAGTAAGTAAATCTACGAGGGCTCGGCATATTAGGTAGAAATACCCATGCCTTTGGCGATCGTTTGCGCTTTGCGCTGCACGCGCGCATGGCGACCATGGCGCTGACGCGGAGACTTCGATGAATACACCACCGGGCGAATACCACTACACCGCAGCGGCCGTCGACGGCCAGAGG
>NZ_NIGY01000198.1:0-289 GCF_003123985.1 Vibrio sp. T9 | reverse complement strand
GCGGTCCCTGGTGATTATGTTCACGATGCGCCTCAGTCCGTGCGGAACTCTGCAGGCCGCCAAGCTTAGTAACGGCTTACAGAACAACCATTGGACGATGTTTTCGTGACAGCACCAAGGCAGCCGCTTCGTCAGGCGTGAGGATCCCTGGGAAACGTGCCGACTCGCTTCCGGATGTAGATCGCCGCGCCAATCGGCAGGTAGCTCCACAGGAACACGCCGTCGGGATAACCCGAGTAAGCGAGCAGGAAGATGGGAATGAGAGGGACGATCAGTGCGAACGGCCAGA
>NZ_NIGY01000197.1:0-289 GCF_003123985.1 Vibrio sp. T9 | reverse complement strand
CATCTGACTTAACAAACCACCTGCATGCGCTTTACGCCCAGTAATTCCGATTAACGCTCGCACCCTCCGTATTACCGCGGCTGCTGGCACGGAGTTAGCCGGTGCTTCTTCTGCAGCTAACGTCAAACGAGCACGCTATTAACGTACCCGCCTTCCTCACTGCTGAAAGTGCTTTACAACCCGAAGGCCTTCTTCACACACGCGGCATGGCTGCATCAGGCTTGCGCCCATTGTGCAATATTCCCCACTGCTGCCTCCCGTAGGAGTCTGGACCGTGTCTCAGTTCCAG
>NZ_NIGY01000196.1:0-289 GCF_003123985.1 Vibrio sp. T9 | reverse complement strand
CATCTGACTTAACAAACCACCTGCATGCGCTTTACGCCCAGTAATTCCGATTAACGCTCGCACCCTCCGTATTACCGCGGCTGCTGGCACGGAGTTAGCCGGTGCTTCTTCTGCAGCTAACGTCAAATGAATACGCTATTAACGCATCCACCTTCCTCACTGCTGAAAGTACTTTACAACCCGAAGGCCTTCTTCATACACGCGGCATGGCTGCATCAGGCTTGCGCCCATTGTGCAATATTCCCCACTGCTGCCTCCCGTAGGAGTCTGGACCGTGTCTCAGTTCCAG
>NZ_NIGY01000195.1:0-290 GCF_003123985.1 Vibrio sp. T9 | reverse complement strand
TGCCAAGAAGCACGTACGCCGCTGGATGCGTCGCGATCCACGCAAGGTGTCGCCCGCCGCGTTGGCCTTGCTCGGCGCGCGTGCCTGGGTCGACTATCAACCCAAGGGTGTCATCGGCCTGATCTCGCCGTGGAACTTCCCGTTCAACCTCACCTTCGCGCCGCTCGCCGGCATCCTCGCCGCGGGCAATCGCGCGATGATCAAACCGTCGGAGTTCACGCCGCGCTCCTCCGCGCTGATGCAGCGCATGATCGCCAAGGCGTTCGACGAGACCGAAGTCACCGTGATCA
>NZ_NIGY01000194.1:0-290 GCF_003123985.1 Vibrio sp. T9 | reverse complement strand
GTCGGCCTCGAGCAGGACGGGTGAGACCTCCACGTCCTCGCAGTACACGCCGCCCATGCCGTCGAGCTGTGGGCTCGTGGCACACCAGACGCTGGTCGCGGCGCCTTGCGGCACGCTCTTGAAGCCGCGCGCGAGGTCGACCACCGGGCGGCCTTCCTCGTCGATGGCGCCGCGTGCGCGGAGGTCGTCCTGGCTCATGTGCCGTACCAGGTCGGTAATGATCGCGCCCGGGTGCAGGGCAAAAGCGCGGATCCCATCGGCCTGGCCACGCTTGTCCACGCCTAGCGCGA
>NZ_NIGY01000193.1:0-292 GCF_003123985.1 Vibrio sp. T9 | reverse complement strand
GACCATGACAACGGCGAGTGCGAGACGACGAACCAGCATGTGACGAAACCCCGGGAGTACAGCTTCGCACTCTAGTGTCGCCAGTTAAATTATGAAAGTAATTTCTATGGTGGATGCCTACTTTGTGTAGGAGCCGGCTATGCCGGCGAAGGGGTTGAGGCAACCTGGCTATCGCCGCTGAAGCGGCTCCTACAGGAGGCGACAAGGACGCGTGAGGGCCGCTCCGCCGGCGAAAAGCCTACGAAGCGGCTCCTACACTATGGCCTTACTTCAGGTGATCCCACAGATAGGT
>NZ_NIGY01000192.1:0-293 GCF_003123985.1 Vibrio sp. T9 | reverse complement strand
ACGATCACTACGACTTCCTGTTCTCGCTGTCGGACCAGTTGGCTGGCAACGGCACGGAGCACCACCAGTCCAGCGAAGACGGCCTGGGCGCCGATTACTTCACCGCCTGGAAAGAAAACGCGTCCGAGCGCGACCTGCTCGCCCACGAATACACGCATTCGTGGAACGGCAAGTTCCGTCGCCCTGCTGACCTGTGGACGCCGAACTTCAACGTCCCGATGGGCGATTCGCTGTTGTGGGTGTACGAAGGCCAGACGCAGTACTGGGGCTTCGTGCTGACCGCGCGTTCCGGC
>NZ_NIGY01000191.1:0-293 GCF_003123985.1 Vibrio sp. T9 | reverse complement strand
GCTCGGCGCGTCGTCGATCACCTCCAGCTACCGCTACCGTCGCCGCTTCGGCCACTTCGGCGAGCGCGCACAGTTCATCCCGTTCCCGTATCCGTTCCGTCGCCCGAAGGGCATGACGCCGGAAGAGTATTCGGACGCCTGCGTGCGCCAGTTCGAGCGCCTGTTCGAAACCGAATACAACGGCGTGTGGGATCCGAAGGTCGGTGAGGCCGAATACGCCGCGTTCTACGTCGAGCCGATCCAGGGCACCGGCGGCTATGTGATCCCGCCGAAGAACTTCTTCATCGATCTGA
>NZ_NIGY01000190.1:0-293 GCF_003123985.1 Vibrio sp. T9 | reverse complement strand
GGAGTTCGAGGTGTACGGTGCAGACGACGGCAGCACGCCGCCGACCCAGCCCACCAATCCGCCGGCGAACGATCCGTCGCAGGGCTTCGATTACACGGTCTATCCGGGTTTCATCGGCACCCAGTTGCGCAATGTGACCAATGGGAAGTGGACTGATGACAAGGTGTACGTCGCCGTCATCGGTCGCGACCCGAAAACCAATACGTTCTCGTGGGTCAGGCCGGACGGGACCGTGGTGCCGCTGGCGGTCGAGGACAATGATGGACCCGGTCACCTGACCAAAAACGGTCAGA
>NZ_NIGY01000018.1:0-36812 GCF_003123985.1 Vibrio sp. T9 | reverse complement strand
CCCGAAGGTTCAGATAACTCGTTTCCGCTCGACTTGCATGTGTTAGGCCTGCCGCCAGCGTTCAATCTGAGCCATGATCAAACTCTTCAATTTAAGATTTTGTTCGGCTCAATGAATACTGAACATTACATAAGTAATGTTTGAATTGACTGTGCTGAATCTTTCGATTCAATGGTCACTTCGTTTCATTGAAACCTAATTTGAAGCCGAAGCTTCTAATTGGATTATCATCAACGAGTGCCCACACAGATTGATAGGTCTATATTGTTAAAGAGCTTGCTTATCGAGAAGTTTTTCTCTCAAAGCGGAGGTGCATTCTAACGAGATAATTGAGAGTGTCAAACACTTTTTTCAATTTATTTTCTCAGAAGCTTTTCACCTCTCCGACCCTGCTGAAGCCTTATCGCGTCTGCCGTGTCGGTGGATGCGCATTATAGGGAACTCAGATCCGTTCGCAACCCTTTTTTGAAAAAAAATGGAAAAAACTGACTGTTCGATGACTATTTCATCAAAAAAGCAAAAAAGAGGGTAAAAAACCCTCTTTTTCTGCCTTAAAAGCCGTATTTAAATGAATGCGTACGCGTCTGCGAACATACGTTCGCTCTTCGCTTTCTTATTCTGAGTGAACTGTTCACGTGCTGCACCAGCCATTTCAAAGCGGCCTGCAATATAAATATCGTAGTTTTCTAAGCTTTCGAAATCTTCGGCTACTGCTTGTAGCACGTTACCAACTTTACCTTGCCAGTCTGCAGGTGCTTCTTCTACTACTGGAACAAAGTGAACGTTAGCAAACTTATCGGCAATCTCGACCAGTTCTTCTTTAGCATAAAGCTGGCAGTTGTCTCGTGCACCCCAGTATAAATAGATAGGGTTGGTTTTGTTCTGTGCAACACAGTGATCCAGAATCGAGCGCACGTAACTAAAGCCAGTACCACCAGCAATCAATAATAGCGGGCGTTCGCTTTCTTCTTGAACCCAAGCATCACCATGTGGTGCATCAATCTCGATATGACCATCTGTTTCTAGGGCTGCTTGCATTGCTTCAACGACTTCTAGTGCATAAGCATTGTGTTCCGCCGCACCGATGTGCAGTTCAAGCTCACCTTCATGGCGACAAGGACTGCTCGCAATAGAGAAAGGACGTTTGTCTTTTTCACCCATCACGACCATTAGGTACTGACCTGCTTTAAAAGGCACAGGAGATTCTGGGTGAAGAAGGATTTGGTAAGTATTACAAGCTAACGGCTGAATAGACTTTACTTTACATTGGATGGTCATGGTGTTCCTCTCGCTTACTCGTCAAAAGTAAGCACTAAATTACTTTCTGTATAGGCTTGGCAAGGGAATATCCAACCTTGCTGTTGCTCTTTTTCGGTTAGCATCGGTTCGAGGTGATAGCTCACCTCGCCCGTTAGCTTTTTACACATGCACATGGCGCAAGCGCCAACTTGGCAACGGTGCGGGAAGCGAATATTGTTGTTGAGCGCAGCTTCCAACACCGTCTCCCCTTCTTTTACTTGGAACGTAACTTCCATTGGTAGAAGGTGGACTTGATGACTCATAGAATACCTAACTGGTCCCAAATCTCATCGACTTTAGCCACAAGTTTAGGATCTTTTTTGATAGGCGTGCCCCACTCGCGTGTGGCTTCAGATTCAAACTTATTGGTCGCATCGAGCCCAAGTTTAGATGAGCTACCCGCCTTACCACGAACTTGAGTGGTATCTCTGTCTGGATCCATTCGAGTTGTCACTGCCCAAATGATGTCATTCCAATCTTGTGCATTGACGTCATCGTCGCACAAAATAATGAATTTGTTGTCCGTGTACTGAGCAAAGAAGTCCCACAAGTATTCCATCAATGCTTGAGATTGACCGGCTTGGTCTTTCTTCATTGTCACGACAGCAAATTGGTTGTTCGCCGTTGCTGGTAGGTAGACATCGACAATTTCAGGGCGTTGCTGTTTCAACGCATCCAAATCAGATTGGGTAATCGCTTTGCTGTCTCGTTCAGTGACCTCGGTTCGTGTCGCCAGCTCAGCATCCCATTTAATGGTTGCATCTAAACCCATCTTGGATCCAAGACCAACCACTGGTGAAGCAAAGTCGAGCGAGTCGATTGGCGTGTTATCTATCATCAAGGTATCACGCACAGGATCCATATGCTCTGACATGGCTTTCACGACATCATTCCAATCTCGTGCGTTTACCGATTCATCGCACACAATAACAAACTTGGTATACATAAATTGACGTAAGAAAGACCACACGCCCATCATTACGCGCTTGGCGTGCCCCGGATATTGCTTCTTCATGGTGACGACTGCCATTCGGTACGAACAACCTTCTGGCGGTAGATAGAAGTCTTCAATCTCTGGAAATTGCTTTTGTAGAATCGGCACAAATACTTCGTTTAATGCCACACCCAATACAGCTGGCTCATCTGGCGGACGACCAGTGTAGGTGCTGTGATAAATAGGATCCCTACGCATAGTAATGTGCGTAATGGTAAATACGTGATGCTTTTCTTTTTCGTTATAGTAGCCAGTGTGGTCACCGTAAGGACCTTCATCAGCAAACTCATTCGGGTCGATATAGCCTTCCATCACGATTTCAGCGCTCGCTGGTACTTCCAAATCATTACTGACTGACTTCACGACTTCCGTTTTGCTTCCACGCAACAAACCTGCAAATGCGTATTCCGATAGCGTATCTGGCACAGGTGTTACTGCGCCAAGAATGGTTGCTGGGTCTGCACCAAACGCGACCGAAACTGGGAAAGGTTTACCTGGATTGGTTTCCATCCAATCGCGCAGGTCAAGCGCACCACCTCTGTGGGCTAACCAACGCATGATGATTTTGTTCTTGGCAATTTTCTGCTGGCGATAAATGCCAAGGTTCTGGCGCTTCTTGTTCGGACCTTTGGTTACGGTTAAACCCCAAGTAAGCAGCGGCGCAACATCTTCTGCCCAGCAGCTCATTACCGGAATCTTATCCAAGTCGATTTCATCACCTTGCCACACAATGTCTTGGCATGGTGCTTTACGTAAACGCTTAGCCGGCATGTTCAATACTTGCTTGAACACAGGCAGTTTTTCTAAGGCGTCTTTGAAGCCTTTTGGTGGCTCAGGTTCTTTTAAATAAGCCAGCAGCTTACCGACTTCTCTTAATTCTTTAACGTCTTCGCGTCCCATGCCGATTGCGACACGCTCTGGCGTACCAAATAGGTTCGTCAAAACAGGCACGTCGTAGCCGGTTGGGTTCTCAAACAACAATGCAGGACCACCAGCACGCAAGGTGCGGTCACTGATTTCTGTCATTTCATAAGCGGGATCGACGGAGTGAGTGATGCGTTTAAGTCGACCTTTCTGTTCTAGGTGGTCGATAAATTCGCGTAAATCCTTAAAACTCATAGGCCTTCATGCTGGCTGATTAAACTGTCCGCAGTATAACAAATAGGAGGACGCTAAGATCCTCCTATTTTGTGTGGGTATGTGAGCCAGATTACTTTAATACTTGCTCTATCTGCCGAGTCTTCACTTGATGGTTGTTAGAGACTAACTCTTCCAACCAGGTTTGATGCCCTTGCTGCGCCAGCTCTCGAGCGACCATGGTAGCTTCTTCCGATAGTGCCATTTTGCTCACTAGAAACTGTTTCACTTGCGGAGATAAAGGGTTGGACTTTGTAAGTAGACTAATGGCTTCTGGTTTGAGTGACGGATTGACGGTGGAGTTCATCAATTGCTGAATTGAAAAAACGTCCCCAACCGTAGCTAAACGCTCGAGTTCGGACTGGCTGTTGTAATCCGCTCTCATCCGCCAGAGTAAGTTGTACACTTCCTCATCTTGACTTACTTGCGCTAATCTCACGATCACGGCTGTCGATGGTAGCCAACTGGTCACATTCGCTTTGGTTAACTGAGTGGTTAATGCGGCAAGCGCATGCGGTGATAAGCTGTCCAACTCTCGAATCAAAAGTGCTTCACGCGCCTGAGCTTGTTGAGATTGCCCTGTAAGCCATTGCTTTAAGTCGAGCTCTTTTCGCTCAGCTTGTAGTACAAAGTCCAAAGTACTTTGGTCTTGCTTCCAACGCTTAATCAAGCGGCTCGCAATGGCAGGAAAGTTAAAGGCAGGTACACTAAACTCATACCCGTCCCCTCGCTCTAGAACCTGATAAGTAGGAGTCATACGGATCTGAGACTCAACAAACAGAGCCATTCTAGGCGTGAGAATCACATCTTGCTTCTCAAGCTTTTCCAATAACCGAAAACGCACGACCTCTTGTTGAGGTAAAGCTAGTCGATCAAGGGCAAATTTAAGCGAGTCGACCTCATCCCTGACAACGTAATCAAGCAGTTCAGAGACTTTAGCCTGTATTTGAGTATCCTGAAGCCACTGTTCTACTACAGACTCCTGCATTTCCTTGGCAGATAACGTCGCGGGTAGTGTGATAAGTGACAAGCTCAGGAGTAATGACGACAACATTCCTTGTTGCATGTTAACCTCCCGATAACATTTCTCCTCATTCTGATGCTTCCATCGGGAGAAAGCAACAAAAAAGCCACCGTTAACGGTGGCTTTTTTAGAATAAGGACTCAGCTATTACTGACGACGCATCGCATCGAAGAACTCATCGTTGGTCTTCGTCATCGCGAGCTTATCAATGAGGAATTCCATCGCGTCGATTTCGCCCATTGGGTGAACGATCTTACGCAGAATCCACATTTTCTGTAGTTCATCAGTCTTCGTCAGTAGCTCTTCACGACGTGTACCTGAACGGTTGAAGTCAATCGCAGGGAATACACGCTTCTCAGCAATCTTACGGTTCAAGTGCAGTTCCATGTTACCTGTACCCTTGAACTCTTCGTAGATAACTTCATCCATCTTAGAACCAGTATCTACTAGTGCCGTTGCGATGATCGTTAGGCTACCGCCCTCTTCAACATTACGTGCTGCACCAAAGAAACGCTTAGGACGGTGTAGTGCGTTTGCATCCACACCACCTGTCAGTACTTTACCTGATGAAGGTACTACGGTGTTGTAAGCACGAGCGAGACGAGTGATAGAGTCAAGCAGGATAACCACGTCTTTCTTGTGTTCAACAAGACGTTTCGCTTTCTCGATTACCATTTCCGCTACTTGTACGTGACGAGATGCTGGCTCATCGAAAGTCGACGCGACTACTTCACCTTTAACTAGACGCTGCATCTCTGTTACTTCTTCTGGACGTTCGTCGATAAGAAGTACCATCAACTCACACTCAGGGTGGTTGTATGCGATGCTTTGAGCAATATTTTGCAGAAGCATTGTCTTACCCGCTTTTGGCGGAGCAACAATCAGACCACGTTGACCTTTACCGATAGGCGATGCCAAATCTAAAACACGTGCTGTGATGTCTTCTGTAGAACCGTTACCACGCTCCATTACCATGCGTTCATTTGCATGCAGAGGGGTAAGGTTTTCAAATAGGATCTTGTTACGAGCGTTGTCTGGTTTGTCGTCGTTAACGGTATTGACTTTTAGAAGGGCAAAGTAGCGTTCACCGTCTTTTGGTGGACGAATTTTACCAGCGATAGAGTCACCAGTACGTAGGTTAAAGCGACGAATCTGACTTGGTGATACGTAGATATCGTCCGGACCCGCAAGGTATGAACTATCTGCACTGCGTAGGAAACCAAAGCCGTCTTGCAGAATTTCCAGAACCCCATCGCCAAAGATGTCTTCGCCGCCTTTAGCGTGCGCTTTTAAAATCGCGAAGATGATGTCTTGTTTTCTTAAGCGAGCTAGGTTCTCTAATCCTAAGCTTTCGCCCAGTTTTACAAGGTCAGACACAGGTCTGTTCTTCAGTTCGGTAAGGTTCATGGTGGTGGATTCTTGTTTAGTCAAAATAAGATCTGTTTTCTAGTTAAGATGGATTTGGTCTCAGGATCGACCAAGAAGAGAAATTTGTTCAATTAACGCGCGATAAGTTAGCACTAATTAGTATTCTAGTCCAGAGTTAGAAAAACAAAACCGTGCGTTGTTACTTTGCACGGTTTTATCTGTAATCACTTGGTGATTATAAGTTTGCGTCCAAAAACTCTTTTAGTTGAGTTTTAGACAGAGCACCAACTTTCGTTGCCGCTACGTTGCCGTCTTTGAATAGCAGTAGCGTTGGAATGCCGCGAATACCAAACTTAGGTGGTGTACCTGCGTTATGGTCGATGTTTAGTTTACCGATAGTGAGTTTGCCTTCGTACTCGTCTGCGATTTCGTCCAGAATAGGAGCGATCATTTTACAAGGACCACACCATTCTGCCCAGAAATCCACTAGAACCGGGCCTGCAGCGTTGATTACATCGTTTTCAAAACCGTCATCAGTTAGCTGCAAAATCTTATCACTCATCTTCCACTCCAATGTGTTTTTCGAAACTGGTTGGATGATAACCAGTAATTAGATGCCCTATTGGAATGTATTTACTTTCGTATTGCAAGCTTTAGCTGATATTCTATAGCCATGAAAAAGACGCATATCACAGAGCAAAAGTTCGCCGATTTGGGCTTAAAGCCCCAAGTTATTGAAGGATTGGACAAAAAAGGGTTCGAATTTTGTACCCCTATCCAAGCCTTGGCGTTGCCGGTCCTGCTCACCGGCCAAGACATCGCAGGCCAGGCCCAAACGGGTACTGGTAAAACGCTCGCGTTTCTTACTGCTACATTCAACCACCTTCTGACGACACCGGAGCATGAAGGTCGTAAACCTACGCAGCCACGCGCAATCATTATGGCGCCAACACGTGAGCTTGCTATTCAGATTTACAATGATGCAGAAGCATTAACTGAGAGCACTGGTCTAAAAACCGCTTTGGCTTACGGTGGTGAAAGCTACGATAAGCAATTGAATAAGCTGCAAGATGGTGTCGATATTCTGATTGGTACGACAGGTCGTATCATCGATTTCTACAAACAGCGCGTATTCAACCTTAACAACATTCAAGCCGTTGTTCTGGATGAAGCCGACCGCATGTTCGATCTTGGCTTTATTAAAGACATTCGCTTCTTGTTCCGTCGTATGCCTGAACCAAAAGAGCGTTTGAACATGCTGTTCTCAGCGACGCTTTCTTACCGCGTTCAAGAACTGGCATTTGAGCACATGAACACCCCTGAGCATGTTGTGGTAGAGCCAGAACAGAAAACTGGTCACCGCATTCAGGAAGAACTTTTCTACCCTTCTAACGAAGATAAAATGGCCCTCCTTCAAACTTTGATTGAAGAAGAATGGCCAGATCGCGCCATCATTTTTGCGAACACGAAACACAAATGTGAATCGGTTTGGGGTCACTTGGCTGCCGATGGACACCGTGTCGGTCTTCTTACTGGTGATGTACCGCAGAAGAAACGTGAAAAGATTCTTGAGCAATTCACCAAAGGTGATGTCGACATTCTTGTTGCAACTGACGTTGCTGCCCGTGGTCTGCATATTCCTCAAGTGACGCACGTTTTCAACTACGACCTTCCTGACGACTGTGAAGATTACGTTCACCGTATTGGCCGTACAGGTCGTGCTGGTGCAAGCGGCCACTCGATCAGTTTTGCTTGTGAAGAGTACGCTATTAACCTGCCTGCAATCGAAGAATACATTGAGCACACTATCCCAGTTTCAGAATACGATTCGTCAGCGCTGATCCAAGATCTGCCAGCGCCAATTCGTATGCGTGCGCCACGCAACCAACAGCGTCGTACGAATACTGGCGGTACTCGTTCAGGTTCAGGTAACCGCAAGCCGCAAGGACGTCGTCCGCGCCAACCGCGTCAATCGGCACCAAAACAATCGTAAAAGGAAACTGAGTTCGTTTATGAGTCAAGCAGGATCATCGCCGCTATACGCCGCCATCGACCTCGGGTCGAACAGTTTTCACATGCTCGTTGTGCGTCATATCGATGGCAGCGTTCAAACAATGGCTAAAATTAAGCGCAAGGTTCGTCTAGCAGCGGGCCTAGATGAACATAATTCTCTTAGTATGGAAGCTATGCAGCGAGGATGGGACTGCTTAAGTCTATTTGCGGAACGCTTGCAGGATATTCCTAAACAAAACATTCGTATTGTAGGCACAGCCACTTTACGTACCGCCACGAATGTAGATGTGTTTCTGGAGAAAGCGAACCAGATTCTTGGTCAACCAATCGACGTTATCTCCGGTGAAGAAGAAGCGGCCACTATCTATAAAGGTGTCGCACACACTTCTGGAGGCAGCGGTCGCCGCCTTGTTGTCGATATCGGTGGCGCAAGTACAGAACTCATCATCGGTGAAGGTTTCGAAGCCAAAGCACTGACCAGTTTAAAAATGGGTTGTGTGACTTGGCTGGAAAACTTCTTTAAAGATCG
The DNA here is from genome assembly GCF_003123985.1 of Vibrio sp. T9. Lineage (NCBI taxonomy): Bacteria > Pseudomonadati > Pseudomonadota > Gammaproteobacteria > Vibrionales > Vibrionaceae > Vibrio > Vibrio sp. T9. The sequence goes on along the minus strand of NZ_NIGY01000018.1, from coordinate 28,448 downwards.
CCAGTTGAATGCGCGTAACTTTGACGCAGCAATTGAAGGCGCGAAGCAGACAATCCAGCCAATTCTAGAGCGCTATACAGAAATCGGTTGGGATGTGTGCGTTGGCGCATCAGGCACCGTTCAGGCATTGCAAGAGATAATGCTAGCGCAAGGTATGGACGAAGTAATCACTCACTCCAAATTGAAACGCCTGCAGAAGCAAGCCATGTTAGCCGATCATTTAGAAGAGCTCGACATTGAAGGCTTAACGCTTGAGCGTGCATTAGTGTTCCCTAGCGGCCTATCTATTTTGATTGCCGTTTTTGAATTACTGGAAATCGACGCGATGACACTAGCGGGCGGCGCACTACGTGAAGGCTTAGTCTACGAGATGGTTGAAGAGCTACGTCAAGAAGACATCCGTGCTCGCACAATTGCCAGCGTACAAAATCGTTATCAGCTCGATCACCAATACGGTGAACAAGTTGCGACACTGGCAAGCAAACTGTTGGAGCAAGCCGGCGGCGATGAGTGGATTACGGAACCTCAAGGCAAAATATTGCTTGAAACCGCCGCAAAGCTGCATGAAATCGGCTTAACGATCGATTTCAAAAAAGGCGGTGAGCACAGTGCTTACCTACTCCAGAATTTGGATTTACCTGGCTACACTCGCGCGCAGAAGTTCTTTATTGGTGAGATTGCCCGTCGTTATCGAGAACAACTCACCTCACTGCCTGAGCAACACGCGTTATCAGGCTCAAGTGCCAAGCGCGTACTGCGGTTGTTGCGCTTAGCGGTGTTGTTGACTCACCGTCGCAACCAAAACTTAGAGCCAAACGTCGTATTAACGGCTGAAGGTGACAACCTAACCTTAAACATTGATGCACAGTGGCTAGCGGCCAACCCGTTGACCGCAGCTGAGCTAGAAATCGAATCCAACCGTCAAACTGATATCGGTTGGCCATTAACGATTACCTCTGATTAATGGTTGTTATCCCATGACAAAGGCTCCTTCTGGAGCCTTTTTAATACCCGTTATTATCCTATGTACAACTCATAGAGTTTTGAGACACCAATGATCTAAATACTCATTTCGCTGTACATTTGCTTTAGAAACAACAAAGCCGCTATTAAAAGCGGCCTTGTTGCTATTAACTGATGAAAACTATGCCGTCGTCGTAACTTTAAAGTTAGGGTTCACTGCCGTTAGCTTCTTAATTAAGTAATTCAGTAGTACGCCGTACATAGGCACAAACAGACCAAGACTAATCACTAACTTAAAGCCGTAGTCCACCAGCGCGATTTCCGTCCAATGTTCCGCCATAAATGGATCTGGACTTTGGTAGAACGCAATCGCGAAGAAGGCGATCGTATCCAGTGCATTACCAAAAAGCGTTGAACACGTTGGGGCCACCCACCACTGTTTCATTTGACGTAGGCGGTTGAACACGTGCACATCCATAATCTGACCAAGTAGATACGCCATGAAGCTAGCAATCGCGATACGAGCAACGAATAAGTTAAATTCCCCTAAGTGACCAAAACCTTGGAACTGCCCCTCGAAGAACACCACCGATAAGAAGTAAGAGACAGCCAAAGCAGGCAACATTACTAAGAAAATGATCTTACGCGCCAACTGAGCACCGAAAATACGTACGGTTAAATCCGTCGCAAGGAAAATAAATGGGAAGGTGAATGCACCCCAGGTGGTATGTAAGCCAAAGATAGTAAACGGTAGCTGAACTAGGTAATTGCTGGATGCAATAATGACTAGATGAAATAAAACCAGATAGATAAGGGCGTTGCGCTGCTGCGCAGGGGTAAAGTTACTCATGCGATACCTTTTTAGTTTGGTTTGGGGGCGAGGGAACCCAAATCGAGCGCTTTCTACAGAGAAAAGCACTCTTACCAACAATGTAAAAAATGACGATTAAACTAACTTAACTCATTCAGAGTAAAGCGGTGGGCGATTATACATTAACCAATTTTACTCACAAGCGGTGTTTTATACGCAAACGTTTCTTCGCGAACATCACGTCAAAACCAAGCTCTTTGATGCAAAAATAAGAAAGGGGGTTTCATGTGAAACACCCTTTAAAGAATAGATAACTTGAATTTAGAAGCCGCGTTGGAACAATCCGGCTAAATAGTCGAGCTCTTCCCTACTCTCTTCTATTGTTAGCGCTTCAAACCAAATCGCTTCGCTGTAGTGCTCCGCTTTCATAAATAAGCGGCAGCCTTCAAAATCGATCAACCAAGAGTGAATATCCGCATCCCACTGTTTTTCTACCACAGACGCAGATAATAATCCCACCAAACGCTCACCCAGTGCCGGAAAAGTATCGAGGTCGAAGCTTGGAGCGGTAATAATAAGACGCCCTTCTTCAACAATGTAATCAGCGAGACCAAATTCCTTGTGCATATGGATTCCTTATCCGTGGTGAGTAATGTGTTCTTGGATCAGATCCAAGAATGGATCGGCGTATTTTTCTAGTTTACGTTGACCAACGCCACTAACCGCTAACATTTCGCCGTATGACGTTGGCAGCATTTCTGCCATATCAATCAAGGTCGCATCACTGAATACCACGTATGGTGGCAAACCGTCTTCATCGGCGATCGACTTACGTAGCTTACGTAATTTGGCAAACAACTTCTTGTCGTAGTTTTTGCTGGTCAGTTTATCCGACTTCGCGGCACGTGCTGCGGTATCTAAACGTGGAACTGCAAGTTCTAAAGACACATCCCCACGTAGTAATGGACGTGCTTCTTCGGTTAATTGCAACGTCGAGTTACGAGTGATGTTTTGAAATAGCAGCCCTTTATGAATTAACTGGCGGAAGATACTCACCCAGTAATCATGGCTGTGATCACGACCAATGCCGTAAGTCGAAATTTTATCGTGGCCATGTTCGCGCACACGAATGTTTTGCATCCCACGCAGCACCTCAACCACATACGTCATACCAAAACTTTGGTTAACGCGGTAAACACACGACAACGCTTTGCGCGCTTCTTCGGTCGCATCAAAGTGTTTTGGTGGGTCCAGGCAGATATCGCAGTTACCACACGGCTTTTCGCGATACTCTCCAAAATAGTTGAGCAGTACCTGACGACGACAGGTTTGCGCTTCCGCAAAAGCACTCATCGCATTGAGTTTGTGGCTTTCTACCTGCTTCTGCGGTCCATCATCTTTTTCATCCAACATACGACGCAACCAACTGATGTCGGCTGGGTCATACAACATCATAGCCTCGGCAGGCAGGCCATCTCGCCCTGCTCGACCGGTTTCCTGATAATAGGACTCGATGTTACGTGGAATATCAAAATGCACAACAAAGCGCACGTTTGGCTTATTGATACCCATGCCGAATGCAACCGTCGCAACGACGATTTGAATGTCATCACGTTGAAAAGCTTCCTGAACGTAAGCTCGCTCTTCAGTATCCATCCCTGCATGATAACCAGCAGCGCGGATATGGTTGTTGCATAGCTTCTCGGTCACCATTTCAACTTTCTTACGACTGCCGCAGTAAATAATGCCGCAGCTTCCCTTCTGGGTGGCTAGATAGCGAATGATTTGAGAAACCGGTTTGTGCTTTTCTACCAAGGTGTAACGAATGTTGGGACGATCAAAGCTTCCTAGATACACCTGAGGCTCATGTAAGCGTAAGCGTTCTAGAATATCACGACGCGTCGCATCATCGGCGGTGGCAGTGAGTGCCATAAAAGGTACATGTGAAAAGTGTTGCTTTAACTGACCTAGCGCCGCGTATTCTGGGCGAAAATCATGTCCCCACTGAGAGATACAATGTGCTTCATCCACGGCGATCATAGATAAGGGTAAGTTTTCTAAACGCTCAATAAAGTCACGCATTAACACGCGCTCTGGCGAAACATACACTAGCTTAAGCTGACCAGAGTGCATGCGATTATACACACTCAGTAGCTCTTCTCGATTCATGGTCGAGTTCACACACTCCGCAGCTACGCCATTGGCTTTCAGCTGATCAACTTGGTCTTTCATCAATGAAATCAGCGGTGAAATCACCAAGGTAATCCCTGAGCGCACTAACGCCGGAATTTGGTAACAGAGAGATTTACCACCACCCGTCGGCATGATGACTAAGCTGTCTTTGCCTTCGATAGCGGCTTCAATAACTTCTTGCTGGCCATCACGAAACGTCTGGTAACCGAATACTTCCTCCAACACACGTTGAGGCGTTACAGGCGTATCTGATTGTTCGGCTAGCAAGGTTGAGGTCATGAATAATCTCAGATTGAGTGATCGTAGAAATGCTTTTGCATGCCCAGGCACACAAAGTGAGGGCACATTGTAATGGGGTTTCGTGGTGAATAAAACCGCAAATTGCTAGGTGTTTCGCATCACGACTCGTATACTGATTTTCTGCTCTATAAACACACAATTAGGTGACACCTCATGACACCAGAAGACGAACAACAACGCGCTCGGCAAGGTATCTTGCTGGCGATTGGTGCCTATACCATGTGGGGCATTGCGCCGATGTATTTTAAATCCATCGCACAAGTATCCCCTTTGGAGATTCTGAGCCACCGGGTGATTTGGTCTTTCTTTTTGCTTGCCGCACTCCTTCACTTTGGCCGTCACTGGCGCTCGGTTTACTACATCGCGAAAGACAAAACGAAGATCGCTTACCTGATCGCAAGTTCTGTATTAATTGGCGGAAACTGGCTGATTTTCATCTGGGCGGTCAATTCCAATCATATGCTTGACGCGAGCTTAGGCTATTACATCAACCCATTAATCAATGTCTTGCTCGGCATGGTCTTTTTGGGAGAGCGACTTCGTAAGTTGCAATGGTTTGCTGTCGTATTAGCGGGCTGTGGTGTACTGGTCCAATTGATTGTTTTCGGCTCCGTGCCCATTGTTGCGATGGCGTTAGCAATGAGTTTCGGCTTCTATGGCCTCTTAAGGAAGAAAGTCAGTGTCGATGCAAAAACAGGATTGTTTATCGAAACATTACTCCTTCTGCCTGTCGCCGCCGTGTATCTGCTGTTTATTGCAGAAACCCCAACGTCGAATATGCTCACTAACCCGTTAGCATTAAATAGCTTGTTGATTGCAGCAGGGGTGATTACCACACTGCCCCTACTTTGTTTTACGGGTGCGGCAACAAGACTCAAATTATCAACATTGGGCTTTTTCCAGTACATTGGCCCAAGCTTGATGTTCTTACTTGCAGTACTGATGTATGGCGAACCCTTTAGCATGGATAAAGCGATTACCTTTGCCTTTATTTGGGGAGCGCTAGTCGTATTTAGCTTTGATGGACTGCGCAACAACCGTCGCTCACGCCGAATCGTTCAGCCACAGTGATCGTTTTTTACAAGACAAGTTAGAAATTGCCAGATAAGCTTGGTCATAATGTGACCAAGCTTTTTTGTATGTAATGGAACAGATTCAATACTACGCAACCGACCATGATCAGCTGAGCCTGATCGAGGCGAAATACCAGAAGTTTGCCTTCCAAAGGCACTATCATCTGGACTTTCACCTCGGTCTGATCACGCATGGCACGCAAAAGTTCCAATATCAAGGCTGTAGCCATCAAGTGGGTCATGGGCAAATCGTAATTATGCCGCCAGATGAACTGCACGACGGGCACTCTAAGCTCGAAAGTGGCTATGAAGTGAATGTATTTGCGATCGAGCCGCACCTACTCAGCGATCTTGCCGATCTTAGTCAAAATGGTCAAATAATCCGCTTTAATGAATTGATCATCTCCGATCCACAGATATTTTCACAACTTAGTAACTTGCATGCTCTTCTTCGCCGCGAGAACCTCAGCCAACTCACCAAAGATTGCCTTCCTTTTGAAGGATTTAATCAACTTTTTGATCGCTACGGATCACTCGCGAGGCAAAAAGTGGTTCCGCTTGGAAAACAGTCTTTGCATACCTTAAAAGATTACTTAATGGCGAATCTCGACCAAACAGTTCGTTTAGATGCACTATCAGAGCTCTGTCAACTGAGCCCCACGCAATTTCAACGCCATTTCAAAGCGCAAACAGGTATGACTCCCTACGCTTGGTTTGCTCGCTTGCGATTAGAGCAAGGAATGAAACTACTCCAAGCAGGATGGTGTGGTACGGACGTCGCCTATCAAGTGGGTTTTTATGATCAGGCCCACTTTAGTAAAGCGTTTAAACAAACCTATGGCGTCTCGCCTTCACAAGTGGCACGCTAATACCTCATACACTGTGGTATTCAGTACTGCTAGTTTTTTACAAGCACTACCGAATAAGAATCACGACAATAGCTCATATCCACTATGTTTTGAGATGTGTTATGAATGAATCGACTATCCTTTTAACGCTTGCCAGTATCCACTTCATTGCCTTAATGAGCCCAGGTCCGGATTTTGCGCTTGTGGTACAAAATGCCACCCGTCATGGCCGTCAAACCGGCTTATACATTGCGCTTGGCTTATCAGTCGGTATTTTGCTGCATTCTTTATTCAGCCTAACGGGGGTGAGCTATTTAGTTCACCAGCATCCTCTGCTCTACTCCGTCTTACAATTGCTTGGGGGCAGCTATCTGTTGTATTTGGGTGTCGGTGCACTGCGCGGCGTGATCGCGATGATCAAAAACCCACTTTCTGATCAGCCAAGCAAAAACAGTAATCTTGTGATCGGTAATAAACGCCAAGCGTTTACCAAGGGGTTCGCAACTAATATTCTCAACCCCAAAGCCTTAGTATTTTTTGTAAGTTTAATGTCGAGCCTTGTCCCAGTGGGCATGTCGGTGACAGGAAAAGGAATTGCTCTGGTGATTTTGTTTGGTTTGTCGCTACTCTGGTTTTCTAGCCTTGCATGGATGCTGTCAACGCAGCGCTTGCAAACAAGATTGCAGCAAGCCGGCATTTATATAGATGGTTTATGTGGTGTGGTATTTACCCTAGTTGGCAGCAGTATTTTAGTGCAAACCTTCCGCTCCTTTCTCGATAACTCTCTGATTTAAAAGCGTCGCACACTCGACATTTCTTTAATAGGAAACTCGACGACTATCTCCGTGGCTGCCAAGCTGAATAACCTTAGTTGGCAACATGGAGAGTCATCATGCAATGGACATTTAACCGACTCGTACTCTCGGGTCTTTTTCTTACTTCCCCTTTCACCTTCACTGGACAAGCCTTCGCTAACCAAGCTGCAGATTCGGTCGCACCAGAGCACAGCACTGGCATTGAGCAAAAGCAGCTGGTCAAAGCTAAAGATTATATGGTTACCGCTGCTAACCCACTGGCGACTCAAGCGGGTGCAGACGTACTTGAGCAAGGCGGGAATGCGATAGATGCCATGGTCGCGGTGCAATTGATGCTTGGCTTAGTTGAACCCCAGTCATCAGGTATTGGTGGCGGTGCGTTCTTAGTGTATTGGGATAGCGAAAAGCAAAAACTGACCACTTACGACGGGCGTGAAACCGCCCCCCTCGCCGTAACGCCAAAGCTATTTTTAGATGAGAACGGTCAGCCATTGCAATTCTACGATGCCGTGGTTGGTGGACGCTCTGTCGCAACACCAGGCACCGTGAAACTATTGTGGGATACCCACCAGAAATACGGCAAGCTGGAATGGAAAAAGATCATTCAACCTGTTATCTCGCTTGCTGAGCAAGGATTCAAAGTCAGTCCTCGCCTAGCAAGCTTGATAGAAAAAGACGCCGAGCGTTTATCACGCTTTCCAGTCACAAAAGCCTATTTCTTTAACTCGGATGGCTCGCCAAAAACCGAAGGTACGCTATTAAAAAACCCTGAATACGCACAAACACTGAGTGCTATTGCTAAGCAAGGTGCTCAAGCCTTCTACCACGGGGATATCGCCAGAGACATTATCAAGACGGTACAAAACGCGCCGGGTAACCCCGGCGTATTAGCCCAACCCGACTTTGATACCTACCAAATCAGACAACGTGAGCCAGTTTGTGCAGCATACCAAAGCTATGACATTTGCGGCATGGGACCACCAAGCTCTGGCGCGCTCACCATTGGTCAGATTTTGGCGATCACTGAACAGTACGATCTCAAAGGCTGGGGGGCCAACAGCATTAAATCTTGGCAAGTACTCGCCGATGCATCGCGTCTAGCGTTTGCTGACCGTGGTAAATACATGGCAGACCAAGATTACGTGCCGATGCCAACTCAAGGCTTGCTCGATAAAAGCTACCTCCAGCAGCGAGCAGAGCTGATCCAAGTCGGCAAAGCACTAAGCAAAGTTGAAGCGGGCAATCCTCCGTGGTCGCACGCAATGAACTTAAGCATGGACGAGTCCATTGAACTCCCTTCCACCAGCCATTTCAATATCGTCGATAAGCAAGGCAATGTGGTTTCAATGACGACCACCATTGAGAATGCGTTTGGCTCGCGCTTAATGGTGCGTGGCTTCTTGCTCAATAATGAACTGACCGATTTCTCTTTCCGTACTCATAACGACGGAATCCCAATCGCCAACCGCATAGAACCAGGCAAGCGTCCACGATCTTCAATGGCCCCGACCATTATGATGAAAGATAACAAACCTTACATGGCGATAGGTTCTCCGGGTGGCAGTCGAATCATCGGTTACGTGGCGCAAACCATCATTGCCCACACGCAATGGGATATGAATATCCAACAAGCTATCAATCAACCACGATTACTCGACCGTTTTGGCACCTTAGATATTGAGCAAGATACCGCTGCAGAAGGCTTACAGCCAGAGCTGGAGAAGATGGGCTTTAAAACCAATGTTCGTGATTTGAATTCTGGACTGCATGCGATACGCATAACAAAAGATGGACTAGAAGGTGCCGCAGATCCTCGTCGAGAAGGAGCAGCAATCGGAAAATAGGCCTGTTTTGCTCGACTCCTTGTGCGAGATCTCTCACAAGGAGTGGAGCAAACCTCTCTTTTTTTAATGGTAAAACAGCCCACAAATAACCATAAGATATTGAATAATATAAACATGTTTATTTTTCAAACGCTTTTAATTGAGAAAAATGTGGGCTTCGACCATTGTTGAGAATCGTGAAGAGCGTAATATGAACCTTGTCGGGAGGATGCTGACACGGAACAGGAAACACCACGGATTTGGTGAACTTCAGGAAGAAGAAACGGGTATTCAGGATGAATAGTCGGGCATGGATTGCAAAACTGGACATTGAACGGAGTCAATAGCAACTAGGACGGTTGCTACTAAGGACGGGAAATGGACACCTCTGGACGAGGAAAGGACTGAACATCAGGATGATGTCATGGACACCGCTCAGGGAACAAGTGATGAGAGCTAACGAGGATGGTTAGCAGACCAGGATAAGGTCAAGGACACCGCTAGGAAGGCGACGAAAGGATTAAGCTGAAGGAATGCAGCACGCTATCAAGGATTTGATGCATGGAGCACTTTTAGTAGCTGGATTGCTGCGAGTAAGACTATAACCCCGACGGGCGTAAGCCCTCGGGGTTTTTCTTTGTCTAAAGATAAGCGATTTAGACTAAGAGCCTTTTCGAATAGCGTCATTTAGCTCCCTATCTTTCAGCATTTTGTTGATTCAAAACAACCAAAACAGAAAGAGCCACCGAAGCAGCTCTTATGTTCATTTTTTCACAAAGCCCTACAGCTTCTCCAATCGCGCGTAAGCGGTGACTAACCATTTAATGCCTTCACCATTGAAAGCAATCTGCACTCGGCTTTGTGGGCCACTGCCCTCAAAGTTGATGATCGTTCCTTCACCAAATTTCGGATGCATCACGCGAGAACCTAGCGAAAAGCCAGTCTCATTAAAGTTTTCTTTTACTGCGGTTTGGCTAAAACGTCCACTACTTGAAGGGCGACTCACTTGCGCCTTCATGCGCACTTCATCCAAACACGTTTCTGGTAATTCACGAATAAAGCGCGATGGTTTGTGGTATTTGTCCTGGCCATATAGGCGACGCATTTCCGCGTAAGTAATGTAGAGCTTTTGCATCGCGCGCGTCATGCCCACATAACACAGGCGGCGCTCTTCTTCCAAACGCCCTGCCTCTTCAGCGGACATCTGGCTTGGGAACATACCTTCTTCCACACCGACCATGAATACCAATGGGAATTCCAAACCTTTCGCACTATGCAGCGTCATCAGTTGGACTGCATCTTCAAATTCGTCCGCCTGACCTTCGCCCGCTTCCAGAGCCGCATGTGTTAAAAATGCTGTCAGCAGAGACATTTCTTCCGCTTCTTCTGGTTTTTCGAATTGGCGAGTGGCGGTAACCAGCTCCTCCAAGTTTTCTATGCGAGCTTTAGACTTTTCGCCCTTCTCTTGCTCATACATCGCAAACAAACCCGAGTACTTGATCACGTGGTCCGTTTGCTCGTGCAATGGCATTTCTAATGTGTCATCTTCCAGCGCGGTGATTAATTCGACAAAACGACTTAACGCGCCAGCTGCTCGACCCGTTAATACTTGCTCATCGAGCATTGCCAGACTGGCTTCCCACATGGTGCACCCTCTATCACGAGCTGCACGACGGATAGTCTCTAGCGTCTTATCGCCCAGACCACGTGTTGGGGTATTCACGACACGTTCAAACGCGGCATCATCGTTGCGATTCGCCATCAAACGCAAGTAGCTCAACGCATCTCTGATTTCTTGACGCTCGAAGAATCGCATGCCTCCGTAAATACGGTACGGTAAGCCTGCCTGAATTAATGCTTCTTCCAAAACACGAGATTGCGCGTTGTTACGATACAGCATCGCAGCATCATTCAATGCGCCGCCATTCTCTTGCCACTCTTTGATTTTATTGACCGCAAAGCGCGCTTCGTCAAGCTCGTTATAAGCGCTGTAAACCGAGATCGGCTCTCCCACATTGCCATCCGTCCACAGCTCTTTACCCATGCGTTCAGTGTTGTTCGCAATCAAGGTATTGGACGCTTCAAGAATCGTCTTGGTCGAACGATAGTTTTGTTCGAGACGAATGGTGTTCACGCTCGGAAACTCCAGCGTGAACTTCTCAATGTTCTCGACTTTTGCACCGCGCCAACCATAAATTGACTGGTCGTCGTCACCAACAATCATCACGTGACAATCTGGGCCAGCCATCATGCGTAGCCAAGCGTATTGAATGTTGTTGGTGTCTTGGAATTCGTCAACCAAGATATGCTTAAAGCGTGCTTGGTAGTGTTCACGCACAAACTTGTTGTCACGCAGTAGCTCATGCGCGCGCAGCAAAATTTCCGCAAAGTCCACTAAGCCAGCACGATCACACGCTTCTTGGTAAGCGGTATACAGCTGCAAATAAGTTTTGGTCACTGGATCGTGATAAGCGTCGATATGCGATGGGCGTAATCCTTCGTCCTTCTTACCATTAATCCACCATGAAACTTGGCGTGCAGGCCACTGCTTTTCATCCAAGTTTTGTGCTTTGATCAAACGCTTTAACAAGCGCTGCTGATCATCGCTGTCTATGATTTGGAAATCTTCCGGTAGCTTGGCATCAAGATAGTGTGCACGCAAAATGCGGTGACAAATACCGTGGAAAGTCCCATTCCACATGCCAGATGCACTGCCCATCATCAACTCTTCAATACGACCACGCATTTCTGCTGCCGCTTTATTGGTGAAGGTGACCGACATGATCGAGAAAGGAGAAGCTTGCTCGACTGACATAAGCCAAGCGATACGGTGAACAAGAACGCGAGTCTTACCACTCCCTGCACCAGCAAGGACAAGTAAGTTTTCTAGAGGAGCTGCAACGGCTTCACGCTGTTTATCGTTTAGACCGTCGAGTAATAGAGATGGATCCATCATGATGAGCTACTGGTTATTTATACATAAAAACCGATTATAACCTAAACAGCTGGGTGCTGTTTAGACAAAACTTGATAAAAAATTCGTTGTTTTTTTAATCTTTCATTCAAAGAGTTAACGAAGGTAATCACTCCAAAACCATTCGCGAGAGTTATTTTTATGAAAGTTTTTCTGCCTCATCTCTATCTTTTAATTTAAGCAGGTGGATAAAGGTTGTACGCCAAACGGCGAATCGACTTGCCGAATGAAAGTAAAAGGAAATCACTCAGAGGAAATTATGATGAAAAAATCGAATCTTGCTGTTACTGCTGCTGTTACTGGCCTTCTTGCTCTTGGTGGCACCATGCTCACCGCAGCCCCTGCTGTCGCAGCAGAAAAAGAAAAGTGTTATGGCGTGGCGAAAGCCGGTAAAAATGACTGCGCAACGAAAAACAGCTCTTGCGCGGGTACCTCTAAAGAAGACAACCAAAAAGATGCTTTTGTTGTCGTTCCTAAAGGATTGTGTGACAAATTGGCTGGCGGTAGCACCAGCGGCTCATAACTCAACATCACAAGTTTCTGTGGGGCGCGTTGCACTTTAACCAACGCCCCCAGTTACTCGCCAATCAGAAAAGGAGTTTCACGTGAAACATCACTCTTTCCATCCTCTTGCTGGCGTTGGATTACGTTCCCCTCATCTCGATTATTTTAGCCAACACAAACCTGAGCTGTCGTGGCTAGAAATCCACAGCGAGAACTACTTTCAGCCCAACTCAGTAGAGCGTCATCAACTGCAAGCATTACGCGAGCACTACCACATCAGTTGCCACGGTATTGGTTTATCGCTGGGCTCGGTGGAACGTGTGAATACGAAACATTTAGCGCAACTAAAAGCATTGATAAATACAATTGACCCGCTCTTCGTCTCTGACCATTTAAGCTGGAGTGAAAATGGTGGTCACTACTTCAATGATCTACTTCCCTTGCCTTACACGGAAGAAGCGCTGCAAGTCTTCACTCGTAACGTGCTTGAAGTGCAAGAATACCTACAACGTGAAATCTTAATTGAGAATCCATCTAGTTATGTGAAGTTTCACCATTCAACCATCAGCGAATGGGATTTTCTTACCGAAGTGCAAAAGCGCACCGACTGTCGTTTATTACTCGACTTAAATAACGTATATGTTTCCGCCTTCAATCACGGTTTTGATTGCGACACATACCTAGATGCGATTCCAGCCGACAAAGTCGACGAGATTCATTTGGCAGGTTTTACTATTAAGACGTTGGATAAAGGTGAGATTTGGATTGATACTCATAGCCGTCCCGTCAGTGATGAAGTATGGCAGCTGTTCGTTAGTTGGACACAAAAACACGGCCCTCGCCATACGCTGATTGAATGGGATTTGGATATTCCTGCACCAGAAATACTTCTTGGCGAAGCAGAAAAAGCATCCTCACTATTGCAGAAAAATCATTTAATTGACCAAAAGAGCAAAAGGAAAGCGTCATGAAGCTTGCGACCTTGCAGAGTCAGTTTGCTAAAGCCCTACATTATCAAGCGCTCGGTGAAGAATGCGACATTGTGAGTGACAAGTTTACAGCAGATGAACGCATACAGATTTACCGCAATAACTTTATCATCAGCTTGAGTGAGGTATTGGCAGCGACCTACCCAATGGTTGAAGCCTTAGTTGGAAAAGAATGCTTCGATCAAATTGCTCGCCAACACGTGCTTTCTCACCCCTTAGCAGAAGGTAATGTCGTACATTATGGTGCAGGCTTTCAAGATACGATTATGCAGTTTAGTCAGGTCATGACCCAAGCCCCGTACACTCCTGAAGTCGCAAGGTTTGAATGGCATATGGACTTAGCTCGACAAATACAGAATGAGAAAGTCGAAAAACCAAATCGAATCCCTTTATCTGCACTTACCCAAGTGACGGAAGAACAACAACCTCAATTGGTGTTTCATTTGCGCACTGGCAGTCGCAGCTTTGACTCAAACTACGCCGTATTTGATCTCTTTCATGCGATTCAACACCAAGAGTTTGAACAGCTCAATATCAATCAATTACAGCGAGGTGTCATCTCGATTCAAGCCAATGGAGAAGCTCAATGTCACGCACTCGATACCGATGTTTTTCAACTGCTGCAATGTTTAGAGCAGAAGCAGAGTTTGAGCGAAATACCCGAAGCTTTGCTCGTTCACCTTAATAGCATCATGGCACTCGATCTCGTTGACGGCTTTACATTGAAATCAATCTAAGGAGCACTCTATGACGAATACGGTTAAAAACTTAGTCAATCGGTACGACGACTTGATCAATACCTTACAAGCTGGCTTTGTCCCTTTACTACTTCTCTTTTGTCGCTTGTGGGTTGCATGGGTGTTCTTCAATTCAGGGTTAATCAAAGTTTCTTCTTGGGATAGCACGCTGTATCTATTCGAATTGGAATACCAAGTGCCACTTTTGCCTTGGGAGTTAGCGGCCTACATGGGAACGGCTGCCGAGTTAATTCTGCCAGTATTTTTAGCGTTGGGATTAATTACCCGCCCGATGGCTGCGATTCTGTTTGTGTTCAATATCATCGCGGTCATCTCTTACCCGGTATTGTGGGAAAAAGGGTTCTATGACCATCAATTGTGGGGATTCATGATTTTAGTGGTCATCGTATGGGGACCGGGAGTTATCTCTATTGACCATGTTATAAAGAACAAGCTGACGCGATAAAAAAATCCCCGCAGTGGCGGGGACTTTTTATTGTTTATTTAAGTAAGCAAGAAGCTCATCAGCTGAGATGCCCTGTTGAGCAAGATCTTTTGCCAACAGCTCAACTTGTTCGCCTTTGCGCGACTCAATCACTTGCTGGAATTGGTACACTATATCACGCAAAATTGGCAGAGGTACTTGTTTAGCCGCACTACGAATACGCTCGGAGCTTTGATTACCCAGCTCATTAAGCAACTTGCCAAACATCACCTTTTCTGGTGAATCTTCCATTTGCTCTAGAATACGAGCCATTTCATACGTGGTTAACGACATTACTTTTTGAGTTCCGTTATGGTGTCAGGAAAAGTCTGAACGACAAATATACACGCCTTACTTACATTGGAAAATACTAAATTACACTGTTTTACGCTTTCGCAAAGCTTGAATGCCAGTTCTTACCTGCTTTTGTAAACAGAACCACCAACGCAGGCAATAGAACCCACATATGAATTGCGATCAGTGTTTGAGGCTCCAAAGATAAACGCTGCAACGTACCAACCAACAAACCAGAGCCACTCATTTGGAACAACCCAAGCAGTGCCGCAGCCGTACCCGCTTTGTCACCAAACGGTTCCAATGCTTTCCCTGCTGCTGCACCCAGAATGAATGCAAAACCCACTGACGACATGAAAATAGGTAGCATGAAAGAAAGCGCGGTATTCTGACCATTCATCACCAGCATAATCACACCTGCGAGGCCCAGAGTCGAGATCCCCGCAACCAAAGTGTTGTGCGTGCCAACGCGCTCCATAAACTTAGGCGCAAGCATACAAGCCGCAATATTGATCACTGCATTTACACCAAACCAGAAGGTGAACTCATTCATCGACAACCCCATCCCTGTCATCAATACCGATGGCGCCGAGGTGACATACGCGAGAATAACCGCCATCGCCATTAAACACAGTGAAGCATGGAAGACAAAAGATGGCGTACTAAGCACTGCCCAATAACGGCTGAGCTTAAACACGGCTTGCTTTTCCGTTGATGGGTTGGTCTCTTTCATCATGAAAAACATCAATGATCCAGACACCACAGCAAAACCCGCCATAAAGCTAAAGTTAGCACGCCAGTCAAATTGCTGAGTTAACCAACTACCTAGAATTGGAGCTAATGCCGGAATAAAACAAATCGCGCCGTTAAGATAGCTGATCATTTTGCCGCTTTTTTCCGGGCCAAAGATATCGCGAACTGTTGCAAAGGCTGCTACCGATGTCGCACACGCACCTAAGCCTTGTAGCAGTCGGGAAACCAACATCCATTCAATATTTTGAGCACTCCACGCCAATAAAGCGCTCATCGCATAGATAGTGATACCGCCCAATGCAACAGTTCGACGTCCGAGTTTATCTGCCAAAGGGCCAGCAAACAGTTGCCCTACACCCATCGCAAATAAGAACCAAGTGATCGTGTCTTGTGCTAGCGCATTATCGACCTGAAAAGTGGAAGCAATAAGAGGTAAAGCAGGTAGATAAATATCAATCGCAAGAGGACTGAAAAGAACCAAAAGGGTCAATAACGCCATCTGTTTTTTACTATTAGAAAACTGGCTAGGCACACAACACTCCGAATTGGATAAAGAACTTTGGATAGAGCTTAATCATCTGATGATATGAATGGAAATGATGTATAATCATGAGCATTATTCCTTAGAGGAAATTCACCGTGAACGTCGAAAAACTGGCTCGTATCGATTTAAATCTATTGGTCTGTTTTAAAGTTTTGATAGAAGAGTTAAATGTCACCCGAGCCGCCCACCGACTGTGCTTGAGTCAGTCTGCCGTGAGCAAATCACTGGCTAAACTGCGCATCCAATTTGATGACCCGCTTTTCACCCGAAACTCGCATGGATTAACACCAACGCCGCGCGCATTGTTTCTTAAGCCGAAACTGGATCTGTTGATAAACCAGTTAGAAGTACTGACTCAACCAGAAGAGTTCTCTCCACAAAGTAGCGAATACCGTTTTCAAATAGCAGCGGTTGAAAGTGTTTACCCTCTGATTCTACCCCATTTCTTACCGGCGATTTTTCAGCAAGCCCCTGGGGTAACGATCAGCACTCACCCTTGGTCCGATAATACTTTTAAAATGCTGCAACGTGGAGAGCTAGACTTAGGCTTAACTGGAAAAGACATCGATATTAATGATGCCAAGCTGACTCTGCTGCCACCCGATGACATATGCGAACTGGAAATTTATCGAGATCACCAGATGTGTATTATTCGCAAAAATCACCCAGCATTAAAACAGCCTTGGAACCTCGAAGCGTATCTCGCCCTGCGTCACGTACAAGTGCGTTGTGACGGCAACGACCGTTGGCTGTTAGATTATCGCCTTGCCGATATTGGAGCCGACCGCGATATTGCCGTCACCGTTCCGGACTTTAATAGTGCCGCAAGTTTATGTTCCTACACTGACTTTATTTTTACCGCTCCAAGCCATTTTGTGCAGCTCGCTGCTAAACAGCTTGATTTGGTCGTACTACCACTCCCGCTAGAATTCCCCCCTATGGCATACACTTTATTCTGGCACCGAGACAGAGAAAACGACCCTGCATTGGGTTGGCTACGTACGATGATCACACAAAAAACTGATCACCTTAGATAAAAATACCGCTCTCAATTTGCGCTTAGCGGGTAAAATGAGTAGCTTAACTGTCGTAGTCCTTTTTGGCTCATCTATGGCCTAGTTGTACTCCGACTCAACCTAAGTCATTGCAAACTTGCGTTGATCATAAACTGCATGAAGCAGAAGGAAACAGCTCCCACACCTGAGCATGAAGGAGCGGTAATTTGAAGGAATAAAACAGATGCACAACGAAACTCTCAGCCGCGTGAATGCGATTCGCGAATGGCTTATACAACATAATATTGATGCCCTACTGGTTCCGCACGAGGACGAGTATTTGGGTGAATACGTCCCAGCGCACAACGAGCGCTTACATTGGTTAACAGGCTTTACTGGTTCTGCTGGTGCTGCGGTAATCACCAAAGACAAAGCCGCTATCTTTGTTGATGGCCGCTATACCGTTCAAGTCACCAAACAAGTCCC
The DNA here is from genome assembly GCF_003123985.1 of Vibrio sp. T9. Classification (NCBI taxonomy): domain Bacteria; kingdom Pseudomonadati; phylum Pseudomonadota; class Gammaproteobacteria; order Vibrionales; family Vibrionaceae; genus Vibrio; species Vibrio sp. T9. Next base: position 10,862 of record NZ_NIGY01000018.1, on the reverse strand, counting down.
TGGTGGCCTATTTGAATATCGTCACCTTATTGAAGAACCAGCTTTAGATTGGGTTCTAGACAACCTGCCAACAAACGCATCTGTCGCAATTGATCCTCGTATGCACAGCTCAGCTTGGCTAGACATGGCACAAGCTAAACTGGCTGGAAAGCTTGAGCTAAATATTCTGACCAACAACCCAATTGATGAGTTGTGGCATGACCGCCCAGCGCCTGTTGTCTCTGATGTTCGCCTGATGCCAACAGAAGCCGTCGGTCAATCAAGTGAGAGTAAGCGTCAAGAGATCGCCCAACTGGTAAAAAAAGCGGGTGCAGATAGCGCTGTGATCACAGCATTAGATTCTATTTGTTGGCTGCTGAATGTACGTGGTTTGGATGTATCACGCCTACCAGTTCTGCTTTCTCACGCGATTCTGCATGCCGACTCAACCGTTGAATACTTCCTCGATCCTGCTCGTCTACCTGCTGATTTTGACGCTCACGCAGGCAGCGGTGTGACCGTTCACCACCCAGAAGCACTTCAATCTCGCCTTGAAGCCATGACAAGTAAAAAGGTATTAGTTGACCCTGCAATCAGTAACGCTTGGTTTAAGCTAGTACTACAAAACTCTGGTGCGTCCGTGATTGCAGCAGCAGACCCATGTCTGATGCCAAAAGCGGCGAAGAACTCGGTTGAAATTGCCGGTATGAAGGCGTGTCATATCCGTGATGGCGTGGCAATGAGCAAGTTCCTATGTTGGTTAGATGCGGAAGTTGCTGCTGGTAACCTGCATGACGAAGCGACATTAGCAGACAAACTGGAAGCATTTCGTAGCGAAGACCCTACGCTAATGGATCTCAGCTTCGATACCATTTCAGCCGCGGGCGGCAACGCGGCCATGTGTCACTACAATCACGAGAACCAACCTGAACCTGGCAAGCTAGAGCTGAACACACTTTACCTAGTGGATTCAGGCGGTCAGTACCTCGATGGCACTACCGATATCACGCGTACTATCGCGATTGGTCAACCTTCTGCAGAAATGAAGAAGCAATTTACGTTGGCGCTGAAAGGTCATATTGGCGTTGCTCGAGCTCGTTTCCCGAAAGGCACACGTGGTTACCAAATCGATACACTAGCTCGTCAGCACCTATGGGCGGAAGGCTACGATTACGATCACGGCACTGGCCACGGTGTGGGCCACTTCCTAAGTGTGCATGAAGGCCCAGCAAGCATTTCGAAGAAGCAAATTGATGTGCCTCTATTAGAAGGTATGGTGCTATCAAACGAGCCAGGTTACTACCGTGCAGATGCGTTTGGTATCCGTATTGAGAACCTAGAGCTTGTTGTTGAAACACCGACTAACGGTGACTTCCCTGTCCTGTCATTTGAATCGCTAACACGCTGCCCAATAGACAAACGCAACATCAACGTTGATATGCTAACTCGTCCAGAACTTGCTTGGCTGAATGATTACCACCAGAAAGTATGGGATGAGATCAGCCCGCTAGTCGAAGGTGATGTTAAAGAGTGGCTTCGTCAGGCAACGCTACCAGTAGCACACAGCTAGAAGCTAGAAGCTAGAAGCTAGAAGCTAGAAGCTAGAAGCTAGAAGCTAGAAGCTAGAAAAAAGTAGAGGGTTGATGTTTTGCATCAACCCTCTTTTCTTTACTTATGTTTCACGTGAAACATAACGATGACCAGTAGCTTTATTTGCTGATTAACCAGAATACGCTGAGTGCCAATCTCGCCATACAGGGTCAAAGCCTTTGGCTCGAATCATATCTTCCACAGAACCAGCACTTCGCTCATCACTGATCTCAAACTGCTCGAGCTCAACATCATCCATCGCATAACCACCCGGCTGAGTTTTCGATGCAGCAGACATACTGGTGATGCCTAACGGCAATGCGTTGTCTCTGAACTTCGGTGACTCACGAGTCGATAATGACAACTCCACTTCTGGATTCAACAAGCGATAAGCGCAAATCAACTGCACAAGCTGTTTATCCGTCATGACTGATTTTGGTTGGAGCGCGCCCTCACAAGGACGTAAACGTGGGAAAGAAATTGAGTAACGAGTCTGCCAATACGTGCGCTCAAGATAGTCCAAGTGCGCTGCCACATAAAAGCAGTCGGTACGCCACTCTTCCAATCCTATCAAAGCGCCAATACCGATCTTATCAATACCCGCTTTTGCAAGACGATCAGGTGTAGCCAATCGGTATTCGAAATCCACCTTATTTCCACGCAAATGGTGCTCGGCGTAAGTCGAAGGATGATACGTTTCTTGATAGACCATCACCGCATCCAAACCCAATGTCTTGAGCTCGGCGTATTCGTCTTGATCAAGTGGCTGCACTTCCATCGCCAAATAATTAAAGCGTTGCTTAATCATCGGTACCATTTCGCGGAAGTATTTCATACCCACTTTGGTTTCGTGTTCACCAGTCACCAGCAATACGCTATCGAACTTCATGCGTTTAATGGCTTCGACTTCTGCAGCCACTTCGTTCCGATTCAAGGTACGACGCTTGATTCTGTTCTCCATCGAGAAGCCACAATAAGTACAAGCATTGGCGCACAAGTTAGAAAGGTACAGTGGAATGTAAAGCGACATGGTATTACCAAAACGCTTGCGAGTTGCCGAGTATGACAGCTGCGCCATTTGCTCTAAGTACGCTTCTGCCGCCGGTGAAATTAGCGCCTTAAAATCTTCCAAATCACGCTTGGATTTATTCAATGCTCGCTCAACATCTTGTGCTGTTTTCGCATAGATCGACATCGAAATGTCATCCCAATTAAACTGCTTAAATTGCTCAACGAAGCTCATGTTTTCCTCGCTTAATAGCTAAACCAATCTAGGACTAAAGCTCATCTAGGAATGACGTCAGTGGACTCGACGCAACCGCATGAGAAACCTTACCTGCAAGTCCGGCTTCATAAGCCATACGCCCCGACTCTACCGCCAGCTTAAATGCCTTCGCCATCGCAACGGGATCGCTCGAAGCTGCAATCGCAGTATTGACGAGCACGGCATCCGCGCCCATTTCCATCGCACGCGCGGCATGTGAAGGAGCACCAATACCCGCATCGACAACCACTGGAACATTAGCTTGGTCGATAATGATCTCTAGGAAATCGTGAGAAACTATCCCTTTATTGGAACCGATCGGCGCACCTAATGGCATGACTGCAGCACAGCCTACTTCTTCCAATCGTTTACACAGAACCGGGTCAGCATGACAATAAGGAAGCACAATGAAGCCTTCACGAACCAGTTGCTCAGCGGCTGCTAGTGTCTCAATAGGATCGGGCATCAAGTACTTCGGGTCTGGATGAATTTCCAGTTTTAACCAGTTAGTACCTAACGCTTCTCTCGCCAGTTGTGCAGCAAACACAGCATCTTTAGCATTCTTTGCACCTGAAGTGTTCGGCAATAAGTTCACCCCAGCTTGTACTAACGGCAGCAAAATATCGTCTTGTTGGTCGTTCACATCCACACGCTTCAACGCCATGGTCGCAAGTTGACAACCCGACACTTGAATCGCTTCTGCCATTAGTCGGCTGTTGGCAAACTTCCCTGTTCCTGTGAACAGTCTAGATTCGAATTGTTTATCACCAATTTTAAGCATCGACTTTAACCCCCTGCGATCGCTTGAAACAAAGAGATGCTATCTCCCTGTGAAAGAACTGTGCTAGCCCACTCACTGCGCGGCACAACATGGTTATTAATTGCAAAAACACAGCCCATTTCAGGCAGCGCAAATTGGCCAATGATTTGCTGTAGATTCGACTCACTGGCAACTTGATGTGACTGGTCATTGATGACAATCGTGATCACATCTAAGTCAGCATCGGTCACTTGTGTTGTTTGTTGTTCTGATAACGTCATTGCTTCCAACTCTCTTAATTCTGCCCATTATTCGTAAGCTAAATCTGAGCACACACTTGGCACTGTTTGTCTTTGCTTATCGCCATGGTTTGCCATTGCATTTTCAATCCATCAAACAGATGTAACTTAGCAGTCTCAACATGAAACTTTCCCGTCGCCAGTTTTTGAATTGCCGCTATCGCTTGGTAGTTGCCAAGTGTGCCCACCACCGGACCGACGACACCGCTCTCACTGCACTTTTGCGTTTGCGGTAATTCGTCAAACGGATACAAACAGCGGTAACAGGCTTTACTCCGCACTTCTTGTTCACTTGGCGTTTGGTAATCAAAAACAGCGAATTGCCCTTGCCAACCAATTGCCGCCGCCGAGATGAGCGGCGTATTTTGCTCGAAACAAACTTGGTTAATTAGCTGGCGCGTTGGCATGTTATCGGTGCAGTCCAACACCACATCCGCTAACATCACCTCAAGCTGCAACTGTGCTTTGTCTAATCGCTTATTGAGGGCACGAATTTGAACCATAGAATTAAGTTCAGTGAGTTGCTTTATAGTCGCTTCTGTTTTCGTAACTTGGAGGTCTTGTTCACGATAAATGATCTGACGTTGTAGGTTACTGCTATCAACTTCATCATCATCAACCACAACCAATTTACCAACGCCCGCTGATGCCAAGTACAAACTCGCTGCGCTTCCTAATCCACCACAACCGATGATCAGCACATGCGATTTACTCAAACGCTCTTGCCCAACTTCGGCAATTTCAGGCAGAGCGACTTGGCGTTGATAGCGAAGGAACTGCTTATCCGTGAGCATGCTCGCCTCTCTTGGTATCCACCAATTCACTATTCTGATCAGTAAACGTTAGTTGTCTTTCCTTCATCAGTTGTGCGAAAAAATCGATGACGGACTGAGGTGATTCTGCCAACGTAATAGCTCGCACAACTGCCAAACTAGAAACACCTGTTTGCCAAACTTGGTCTGCATTAGATTGGTCAATGCCACCAATCGCGACCGTCGGAAAGCCAAGCACATAGTCACTACCTGCTTTGTCTTTTGCAGGACGGAAAACCGACTCTGTGTTTCCATAAGGAATGCTATCAATCAACTTTTGATACAGTGCCAAGCGCACCAAACCTTGTGGTTTTGATGGCATCTGTTTTGTGGTGGTTGGGAAAATATGCCCTAGCGCGATGTAGCTAGGATGAATTTGTACGATGCGCAGTAGTTCGTAATAACCATGCGTAGAAAGACCAAGACGAATGCCGGCTTTGGTTAGCTGAGCCAAATTCGACTCTTCTATGTCTTCCTGCCCTAGGTGAACGCCATAAGCGCCATATTTGATTGCCAACTGCCAATAGTCATTGATGAACACTTGAGATTGATACTGACGACCTAGCTCAATTGCTCGAATGATCTGTTGTTCCAAATCGGCTTGTTGTGGGTTCTTAATTCGTAGTTGAATAGTGTTGATGCCTAGTGGCAGTAAACGCTCAATCCAAGCAACGTCATCAACGACTGGGTAGAGCCCTAGACTTTGCTTAGTTAGAGTTGGAAAGTTAACGCTCTCACCTTGCGCAGACCAACCGACTTGAATACCTAGTCGGTTATCTTCCAGTACTGGTGTGGGGAAATCATCAAATTGGTTAGCCCACTGAGTTGATTGTTCCTCGTCAAGGTTGTCATTCGATAGTGTTTCACGTGAAACATTCGCTTGTTGGGTTAGCATTCCTCGAGCAAGAGTTAACGAATCTTCGATAGGAAAATCGAGTACTGTCAGCGTTACTATCCAAGCAAGGTGATGTTCGGGATCGAACATTGCGTTGAGTTTGGACTTAACGGAAAGCGCCCTCACTTCATCGTTAATTGGATGACGCCAGATATCAAGCTGAAGCACTTTCTCCTTTTCATCAAAAACCTGAGTATCAGCAATACCAATATAAATCGCTTTAGAAGATTGCTTTGCACACACTTCTACCGATAAAGAAGAACGGTAATAAAGCACAAATGAACTCTCATGCTCAGAGTTATGTCCATCAATAAGATCAGTCGTTATATGTGTAGTCTGTTGGTCGCGAACAAGCTGAATAGATTGAGTTGGGCTCACACCCAACTCAATGTCTTCGATGCTAAAACCCTGTTCTTTCGCCAACAACAAACATTGCTGAACTAAACCTGTTAGTTCAATCAATGATGACGGAATAAGGATTTTGCTCATTAATTACTTACCTCGGCATGTGCTGCTGGGTGGTATAACTCAGAACCTGTGTCTCTAAATTCTTGAGATTTCTGACGCATCCCCTCAAGAGGATCATCAAGCATTTTGATAGAGATAGCTTGGTCCGCAGCAACTTGCTCAGTGTCTTTCGCGTACTCTCGTACCTCTTGCGAAATCTTCATCGAGCAGAACTTTGGTCCGCACATCGAACAGAAGTGAGCAACTTTGCCAGACTCTTGAGGCAAGGTTTCATCATGGAAAGCGCGCGCGGTTTCTGGGTCGAGTGACAAGTTGAATTGGTCTTCCCAGCGGAACTCGAAGCGAGCTTTAGAAAGCGCGTTATCACGAACTTGTGCACCTGGGTGTCCCTTCGCTAAATCAGCGGCGTGTGCAGCAAGCTTATAAGTGATCATGCCTACTTTCACATCTTCTTTGTTTGGTAAGCCAAGATGCTCTTTAGGAGTTACGTAGCAAAGCATTGCACAGCCATACCAGCCAATCATGGCAGCGCCAATACCTGAAGTAATATGGTCGTAACCAGGAGCGACGTCTGTCGTCAGTGGACCAAGGGTGTAGAACGGAGCTTCATGGCAGTGCTCTAGCTGCTCTTCCATGTTCTCTTTGATCATGTGCATTGGAACATGGCCAGGACCTTCGATAATGACCTGTACGTCGTATTCCCACGCAACCTTAGTCAACTCACCAAGAGTACGAAGCTCCGCAAATTGCGCTTCATCGTTAGCATCGGCAACCGAGCCAGGACGCAGACCATCACCAAGAGATAGTGCGACATCATACTTAGCACAGATTTCACAGATCTCTCGGAAGTGGGTATATAAGAAGCTTTCTTGGTGATGCGCTAAACACCATTTCGCGATGATAGAACCACCACGAGAAACGATGCCAGTAACACGTTTAGCCGTCATTGGTACATAACGCAGTAATAAACCGGCATGGATAGTGAAGTAATCAACGCCCTGCTCTGCTTGCTCAATCAGAGTATCGCGCATCACTTCCCAGTTAAGGTTTTCGGCAACTCCATTCACTTTTTCCAGCGCTTGATACATAGGTACGGTACCGATCGGAACCGGGCTGTTACGCAGAATCCACTCGCGAGTTTCGTGGATGTTACGTCCAGTAGAGAGATCCATAACGGTATCCCCACCCCAGCGTGTCGCCCAAACGAGCTTCTCAACTTCTTCCTCAATCGAAGACGTCACCGATGAGTTACCGATATTGGCGTTCACTTTGACCAAAAAGTTACGTCCAATGATCATTGGTTCGGATTCTGGGTGGTTGATATTAGAAGGGATAATCGCGCGACCTTCGGCAACTTCTTTGCGAACAAACTCGGCGGTAATGTCTTTTGGAAGATTAGCTCCAAAGCTTTGACCAGGATGCTGTTGATTCAGCACATCATCACGGTACTTGGCACGACCCATGTTTTCACGCAGCGCGATGAATTCCATTTCTGGGGTGATAATACCTTTGCGAGCATAGTGCAGTTGAGTGACGCATTGCCCATCTTTGGCGCGTCGAATACGTGGTAGATTACCGTAACGAAGATCGTCTAGTGTTTCGTCTTCTAAGCGTTCTTTGGTGTACACCGAGCTTACTTCATCGAGTAACTCTGTGTCACCTCGCTCTTCAATCCAGCTTTCTCTTAGCTTTGGTAAGCCGCTATAAAGGTCAATATCGTAGTTCGGATCAGTATAAACACCTGACGTATCGTAGACTCGGACGGCTTCATTCGGCTCGAAAATAGGCGCTTCTTTTGTGCCACCAATCAGACTATCTGCTAGCGCTATTTCACGCATAGGTACACGAACATCTGGACGTGAACCTTCTACATATACTTTTGTGGAATTTGGGTACGGCTGTACCGAGAGTGTTTCAATAAACTGTTTTGCTTCCAGTCTCGCTTGTTTGCGACTCGACATAGCATTTTTCCTTGCTTTGTTATACTAGATAAAAAGTAATTGGATAAAAATGCTTGGCGGATAGATGCGACAAGAGGAGTCAAATTAAGGCTAAATAAAGCTTAAGTAATTTGCCTATAACAACATTCGACTATTTGATAGGTCAACCAGAAAGAACTCCGGTATAAATATCTTCTCTTGTTCCCTTCGCAGATTCTAATCTGATCAGGTTCAACGGATCCCGAATTAACGGTCTCAGCCTTATGGCACTCCGACAAGTGATATCAGTATATAAAAACGGCCTGGTTAAACCAAGCCGACCTGTTTAATTTTTAACTACTTTGCTAGCTGCGCATCAATAATTGGAAACCGATCCACGCAGCAGAGATGCTCAGCACCACATTTAATAAAATATTTAACCCCATCTTAAAAAACGCACCTTGCTGCATAAGTAAAACATTATCCATAGAAAAGGTGGAAAACGTCGTCAGTGCCCCTAAAAAGCCCAAACCAATCACTTGTCGCCAAGGTTCTGTTGCCAACAGTTCATTGTCGAACGCAGCAATCAACAAGCCCATGATAAATGAACCAACCACATTAACAGTTAGCGTACCGTATGGAAAACCACGCCCCAATAAAATGACACACAGTTCAGATATCAAGTAACGAGAACACGCACCGAAAGCACCACCTAGTGCAATAAAACCAAGAATGGAAAACTGCCCCATAATTCCCCCAACACTATTGATGACGATATTGTAACCAAAACTAAAGCAATATTGATGGTGAAATTTTAGAATTCGACAACGTATTGCATTTAAAACACGCTGAGATTAAAAAAGTTACAGGAGTCACTTTACTTCAATATACCCCATCAAACCGGTTTTCATGTGCTCAATAACATGGCAGTGATACATCCAACGTCCAGGGTTGTTAGCAACAAAGGCAGCTTTGGCACTGCCATTTTTTCCAAGTAAAACCGTATCGGTATGGAACGGTTCGTCGAGTTTCTTTCCATCTAACTCAAGAACAGTAAATGTATGCCCATGAAGATGAATAGGATGATGATATTGAGTAACGTTCTTCAAATTGAAGATATAGGTTTTTCCAAGTTCCAATTTTGAAAGTGGTGCTGGGATATTATCTTTACTCATTCCCTCCCAAGCTCGTTTGTTCATCAGCCAGAATTTAGGTATCGCTTTGCCCGATTTATCGGCAGGAGTGATCGCCCCCTCCCATTCAAACACATAATCGATTTGCTCCGCATTTTCCAAATCAAGATCAGGCACAGGGTTGAGAGGCAATAAAGGCAGTTTCTTGTTGCTTGGCAGGTCAGACTCAACAACTTCAAACTCACACAAAGAGAATGGGAAGCGCCCTTTCATTTGACGCACATAAACACGCTCTCCAGCCTTCGGAGCAATCAATCCGATATCCAATCTCATTCCCGGACCAATTTTGTGTTGAGTGAGCCTATAAGGCGTTTTAACTGGATTGCCATCGATGGCAATAACCCAAGCCTCTGTGCCTTCAATCGCGATCGGATAGGTAATGGTGTTATCGACATTAGCAATTCTTAATCGCGTAGTCGCGTTCTGCTTCAGCGTATAAACAGGCTCATGAATACCATTGACGCTACTCCACTCTCCTGGCGTTCCCATACGTGCACTCAAGCGCGGCACCATTAGATTCTTCCACTGTCCTTGCTTGTCTAAATGCCAATGCTTGAGGACGACTTCATGCTCTTCATCAAACTGAACAGGCTCAGCCTCTTCAACAATTATTAGCCCAACTAACCCCATACCAAGCTGCTTAACACTGTTCATGTGTGGGTGATACCAAAACGTACCTGCATCTGGCGGGGTAAACTCATACGTAAAAGTCTCTCCGGGCATTATAGGAGCCTGGCTTAAAAACGGAACTCCATCCATTTCAATAGGAACCCTCAAGCCATGCCAATGAATCGTCGTCGGCTCTGATAGCTTATTGATGAAGTTGATTATTACCTTTTCCCCTTGTCGGCAACGAATTATCGGTGCAGGTATACGCCCATTAAAAGCTAATACCTCAGTATTGAAACCGGGCACTAGTTCAGCCGTAGAAGGCTCTGCAGTGATATCGTATATATACTGCCCCTGCTTATTAGTACTCCTAGATAGAGAACATGCAGGTAGAACAGTAAGCGCGGAGATCGCTAAGGATGATTGAAGGAAGCGTCGACGAGATATATCCATACATAGTTACCCATTAATCCAGATCGGTTGAGTGTAACTAAATATAAATAATGATTCTCATTTATTGCTAACATTTCGGAGCACTTGGTTATAACGACTAGTCTAATAGGTTGGTGAGTTAATAAATACTTACAAAGAGCAGCAGGCAGCAGAAAGGCATATAGGTGGGATGAGAGGACAAATGCATAGTGGCAAGCAGATACAAAAAAGGCTCTGACCTAAGTCAGAGCCTTGATATATGGCAGGGGTGGAGAGATTCGAACTCCCAACACGCGGATTTGGAATCCGCTGCTCTGCCAATTGGAGCTACACCCCTGTAGAATGCTTATATTCTAGATTTGACAAAACCTCGCATGGGCGAGGTTGTCGATATTAAGTGGCGGAGTGGACGGGACTCGAACCCGCGACCCCCGGCGTGACAGGCCGGTATTCTAACCAACTGAACTACCACTCCGCAGTGGTATCACTCGCTTGTAATCAGCAAGTGTCCAAAATTTAAAGCCTGGCGATGTCCTACTCTCACATGGGGAAGCCCCACACTACCATCGGCGCTATTTCGTTTCACTTCTGAGTTCGGCATGGAAATCAGGTGGGTCCAAAACGCTATGGTCGCCAAGCAAA
>NZ_NIGY01000189.1:0-294 GCF_003123985.1 Vibrio sp. T9 | reverse complement strand
GCCTCGGGCAGGCCGGTGAGGTCGAACTCCGCAGCCAGCTCGGCGCGATCGCTGCCGGAGCGGACCATGCCGCTGTCGGCGCGGGCACCGGCCAGGAGCATCAGGGCGTCCACGAGCAGGGACTTGCCGGCGCCGGTCTCGCCGCTGACCACGGTGAGCCCTGGCCCGAAGGCAATCTCGGCTTCTTCGACAACGGCAAATTGGCGGACGTAGAGCGAGGTGAGCATGGCTACCGATGGCGGCGGATGGAATCGCGCCGATTGTAGCGGCAGGCGCGTCGCAGAAGCCGAGACT
>NZ_NIGY01000188.1:0-294 GCF_003123985.1 Vibrio sp. T9 | reverse complement strand
GGAGCGCGCGCACGCGATGGACTCCGGCCTGCGCATGGAAATGCGCGGCGGCGACGAACTCTCCGATGCCGAGTGGCGACAGATCCACGCGCTCTACGAACTCACCTTCGACATGAAGGGCAACCACGCCGCGCTCACCGCGCGCTTCTTCCAGTACCTCGGCCGCACGCTCGGCCCGAAGGTGCAGGTGGCGATGGCACGCGACGACCACGATATCGTCGCCATGGCACTGTTCCTGCGCGGCGGCGATGCGCTGTACGGTCGCTACTGGGGTGCCGCCGTGGAAGTGTCCGG
>NZ_NIGY01000187.1:0-295 GCF_003123985.1 Vibrio sp. T9 | reverse complement strand
TCGAAATCCGGCACTTCGGTCGGCCAGACATTGGGCGGCATGACGTCGGCGAACTTCGAGTCGCGCGGGATCTCGCGACCGATGTGCCAGAACTCTTTCAGATCCGCGAACTTGCTGTCCTTCGCGGTTTCCACCTTGAACGGCGTGTAGCCGCGCGCGCCACCGCCACCGGGGATGTGGTACTTGCGCTTGGTGTCGTCCGGCAGCGCAAAGAAACGTTTGAACGCGTCGTAGGCGCCGTCGACGGCTTCGGTTGGAATGCCGTGGCCGCTGATGCAGCAAAAACCGAATTCGC
>NZ_NIGY01000186.1:0-295 GCF_003123985.1 Vibrio sp. T9 | reverse complement strand
TTTGAGCGAATCAGATTCGGACATCCACTTTGTTGACGAAGGGGAAGCGTGGACGATCATGTCAGGACGAGCCCACGAAGGTTTTTGGTGGACCCTTACCTGGCGGCATCTCCTGCTTGCCGCAGGGAGCGGTTACTTGCTACCCGAAGCTGCAGAGCGCGCAGCCACCGAAGCTCTGCATGCTTGGAAGACGCGGGCCACAAAGGCCCGGACCCAGTGACGCCTTCTGCACCGATGCTCGCTCGAAATTGCCATCTCGGCTGGAGCGTGACATTGCGCGGCATTCGCGAAAGAG
>NZ_NIGY01000185.1:0-296 GCF_003123985.1 Vibrio sp. T9 | reverse complement strand
TGGCGAACGCCTGTGGTCACGGGTGCGAATGAGCGAAACAGGGGACCATGGCCATCGTCCGCCAACTCACCGCGCTGCTCGTCACCGGCATCCATTTGCTCCCACGTGTAGGTGAGGCGGCTACCGTCCGCTCCCGGCTCGGCCGAGGCTTCGAGGACGAAAGGCGTGCGCGCCGGAACGACCTTCTCTTCGGCCAGTGGCGTGGGATCGATCCATGGCGTCGATACGGCATTGATGCGTTTTCGGGCACAGCGTCCGCCTTTCGAGCCGAGCCACGCGCGCATCTGCTCGATGTT
>NZ_NIGY01000184.1:0-296 GCF_003123985.1 Vibrio sp. T9 | reverse complement strand
TCACCTCCGTCACGCTGTCGATGCCACAGCCAGGCGCCGCGCAGACGCTCCTGTTCGGCAAGCTCGACACGACGGCCAACGACGACGACCTGCGGCACGCATATACGGCCATCGTCGACCGCTACGGTCAGTACACCCGAAGCACATGGCCAGAGAAGATCGACAGCGACGACGCCCTCAAGCAGCGCGCGAACGCCTTGCCGACAATGGCCGACGTCAAAGGCCTCGATCAGTACGGCGGCCGCACCGATCTACCTGCGCTGCAAAAGACCGGCTGGTTCCACCCCCAGAAGCAA
>NZ_NIGY01000183.1:0-296 GCF_003123985.1 Vibrio sp. T9 | reverse complement strand
TCCGAGAAAGACTGCAAGATGACGCCGGAGCAATTCCTGGCGCTACGTAGCGCTGTACAGCTCTATAAAGTAGATATGCCAAAGGTGAAGCGGATAAGCCCACAGGTTGGCAGCAAAGACGATTCGATCAGCGTGACCATTTTCCCCGATACAGGTTTGGCGATCCCAAAATTCGGTGTGCCAGGAGGGACAATGGCCATCACCTACATTTTTGATTCGTCAGGGTCGCATTTAGTGAAGAAAAACTATAACCGGTAAGGCGCAGTGTTCGCCTCGTATAGCGCGAATCTGCGAGG
>NZ_NIGY01000182.1:0-296 GCF_003123985.1 Vibrio sp. T9 | reverse complement strand
GGTGATGTAACCGGTATATTTGCCCGAGAAGACATGGCCGCCGGTCTTGGTGTTGTCTGCCGATCCGATGTGCTCGCCACGACTCAGTGTCGGGTAGTCGTAATCGTAGACACTGCCGCTTGTCTTGCGCGTATTCGAAGCGCCGGTCAGTTCGAGGATGTTGCTATCGGTAATGTTCCAGTCGACCTTGCTGTACCAGCGGGGTGAGCCGTAGCGGTACTGCACTTCCGGACTCGTGCTGTCGACGGCATTGTGTGTCGAGCCCTCCTGGCGTTCGAACTCCCCGGCGAGGAAGA
>NZ_NIGY01000181.1:0-297 GCF_003123985.1 Vibrio sp. T9 | reverse complement strand
GTACATAAGGGGAAGGCAGACTTCAAATTTGCCTGTTCTCTTTCTTCTTTGCGGGGACCCTAGCTGCTAACCCGCGTCTACTGCTGGCCGTATCATCCCCCGGCCTCGGAGAGTCGCTGTGGTCAAACCGCTTCCCCGCCTTCGCCTGCAAGGTTTCAATAACCTCACCAAGGCGCTGAGCTTCAACATCTACGATATCTGCTATGCCGTTTCGGAACAGCAGCGCCAGAACTACATCGAGTACATCGATGAGCAGTACGACGCCGACCGCCTGACCCAGATCCTGACTGACGTGGC
>NZ_NIGY01000180.1:0-297 GCF_003123985.1 Vibrio sp. T9 | reverse complement strand
ACAACCAGAAAGCGCATATCGAAGTGGGCGACCAGATTCCTATCACGCAGACCTTCGTCAATACCGGTGCCAACACGGACAACACGATCGGCCAGGTGGAATACAAGGACACCGGCGTGATCCTCAACGTGCGCCCGCGCGTGAATCCAGGTGGCCTGGTCTACCTCAACGTGAGCCAGGTGGTCAGCAGCCCCGGCATCAAGGACACCACCACCGGCAACTTCCCGATCCAGCAGCGCGAGGTGGCCACCCAGGTGGCCGTCCAAAGCGGGCAGACCGTGCTGCTCGGCGGCCTGA
>NZ_NIGY01000017.1:0-51903 GCF_003123985.1 Vibrio sp. T9 | reverse complement strand
CAACGTACAGATGACTGTTGAGCTAATCGCACCAATCGCAATGGACGAAGGTCTACGTTTCGCGATCCGTGAAGGTGGCCGTACAGTAGGTGCTGGTGTTGTTGCTAAGATCTTCGACTAATTCATAACGAATTAAACGAAATCTTGCACTCTTCTTCTTTATGAAGAAAGCGCATCGAGAAAGGGAAGCTTAGGCTTCCCTTTTTTATATCTAAATTATATTTGGTTATAAGTGTTCGTAGGAAATACGTTAATTTTTTAATTTAAAAACAGAATATTACCGGCTCTATTTTTCAACACCTTTAGTCGTAACACCTAACCCTCTGATCTTTGCCTATTGTCACCAAATCTATATAACAAAATATTCTGAACAGGCCCATCAATGCGACTGGTAACAAGAACTATTCTTGTTTATATTGGTTGCCACAGGTTAATTTAATAGGTTTTTGAGTATGTACGTTTGTCTTTGCCATGGGGTCTCCGACAAGAAAATTAGGAAGTTGGCGATAGATGAAGGCGTAACGGATATTAAAGGAATCAAAAAATGCACAGCATTGGGTAGCCAATGTGGTAAGTGCATCAGACAGGCCAAGGATATTTTAGCGGAAACCAGTTACACGGTATTCAAACAAGCTAGCTAATTACGGTGAGCATGCGGTAATTAAGTAATTATTTGCCTAGCGTTTTGACACCTTCTCATTTGCTTCTACATTTAAATGAAGCTAAAGAGGAGGTTTTTGTCATGAAAGGCGATCCAATCATCATCCAACATCTCAATAAAGTGCTCGGAAATGAGCTCATCGCTATTAATCAGTATTTTCTTCATGCTCGAATGTATAAGGACTGGGGGTTAAAGCACCTAGCAGATAAGGAATATCACGAATCTATCGATGAGATGAAACATGCCGATCATCTGATTGAGCGTATTTTGTTTCTTGAGGGCTTACCGAATCTACAAGATTTAGGCAAGTTGATGATAGGTGAAGACACTAAAGAAATGCTCGAGTGTGACTTAAAGCTTGAAATGGCCGCCATTCCAGATTTAAAAGATGCGATTGCCTATGCTGAAGACATTCGAGACTATGTGTCTCGCGATCTGTTTCAAGATATTCTTGAAGATGAAGAAGAGCATGTTGACTGGCTAGAGACGCAACTTGGCTTGATTGAAATGTCTGGCATTGAGAACTACCTCCAAGCGCAATACGTAGACGAAGAGTAATAGCGTCCAGGATTTTGCGTACTTCAATTGTAAGAAGAAAAGAGCACCTGACTCGAAAATCAGGTGCTTATCCCCGCTATCTGGTCTAATCTCTTTTATTATCGGCTTTTTAAGGATATTGCTCGCAATCTTGCCTATGAAGTTTGATTTCTATCCGATAGAATTTATCCCCCCTTACCTAAAAATAAAAAAGAGAAACGTCCATGTCTGAAGACAATCGCCAAGCAGCCACTCCAGAAGAAGAACATCGCCAAAAAGCATTGGATTACCATGCTTATCCAACTCCAGGGAAGATTGCTGTCGAATTGACAAAACCTGCGGAAACGGCGGGTGATCTTGCCCTTGCTTACAGCCCAGGTGTTGCAGAACCAGTGCGTGAAATCGCACAAAACCCTGATAACGTGTACAAGTACACAGCGAAAGGCAACATGGTTGCTGTTATTTCTAACGGTACCGCTATCCTGGGTCTAGGTAACCTAGGTCCACTTGCATCTAAGCCAGTGATGGAAGGTAAAGCGTTACTGTTTAAACGTTTTGCTGGCCTTGACTCGATTGATATTGAAGTTAAGCACCGCACGATCGATGAATTTGTTGATACTGTTGCAAGCATTGCAGACACTTTTGGTGGTATCAACCTTGAAGATATTAAAGCACCAGATTGTTTTGAGATTGAAAAGCGTCTAATTGAGCGTTGTGATGTACCAGTATTCCACGATGATCAGCACGGTACTGCGATTGTAACAGCGGCAGGCATGCTGAACGCGATCGAACTTCAAGGTAAGAAGCTTGAAGACTCAACGATCGTTTGTCTTGGCGCTGGCGCTGCAGCCGTTGCGTGTATGGAGCTGCTGATTAAATGTGGTGCAATGCGCGAAAAAATTTACATGCTGGATCGTAAAGGTGTAATCCACACTCGTCGTGATGATCTTAATGAATACAAGCAGCTATTCGCAAACAACACGGACAAACGCACATTAGAAGACGTGATTGAAGGCGCGGATCTGTTCCTAGGTGTATCTGGTCCAAACCTATTGCCAGCGGAAGCGTTGAAGCTGATGGCAGATAAGCCAATCGTATTTGCATGTTCGAATCCAGATCCTGAAATTAAGCCTGAACTTGCCCACGCAGTTCGTGATGATTTGATCATGGGTACTGGCCGTAGTGATTACCCGAACCAAGTAAACAACGTATTGTGTTTCCCATTCATCTTCCGTGGTGCTCTTGATGTGCGCGCAAGTGAAATCAATGATGAAATGAAACTTGCAGCCGTTGAGGCGATTCGTGAGCTAGCAAAAGAGCCTGTACCTGAAACTGTATTGAAGGCCGCAGGCGTCGATAAGCTTGAGTTTGGTGCAGACTACATCATTCCAAAACCAATGGATTCACGTTTACTACCACGTGTTGCAAAAGCTGTGGCTCAGGCGGCAGTTGATTCAGGTGTTGCTCGTATCGAGATGCCTGAAAACTACATGGCAGAGTAATATATCTATTAGATGTGATGTACAAAAAATGGGACGCAATCGCGTCCCATTTTTTATATCATTCTTTTGGCTCGAGATAAGAATTGCTATCTGAAGCCTCAAGCCTCGCTTTTTTACTCTTCGTCAAACGACTCAAATTCGATGCCCATTTCCGTCATCAGTGCTTTTACTTCTGTTGGAATATCATCTGGACGGTCTTTACGAAGGTCTTCATCTGTTGGAAGTGGCTGACCTGTGTACGCGTGCAAAAATGCTTCGCATAGTAATTCACTATTGGTTGCATGGCGTAAGTTATTGATCTGACGGCGAGTACGCTCATCAGTTAGCACTTTTAAAACTTTTAGCGGGATAGAGACGGTAATTTTTTTTACTTGTTCGCTTTTTTTGCCGTGCTCTGCATATGGGCTAATGTATTCGCCATTCCAGTCAGCCATTGCACACCTTCATTTATGTAATCGGTTAAAAATAATTTAGGTGCTGATTTTAGCTGCATTTACCGCCATAAGCAAAGACATATAGACGTCTAGAAGTGTTGACGTCTTATTTTTTGACGAGTAAAGTGAACAGAACAGCAAAGGAAGCGTGTTGATCACTTTATTTTACTCATTAGATATAGCGCATTCCTATTTAGAAGTCATTACCCGTGAAAGGATACACCCATGAGCTCTCGCAAACCTGCGACCATTGCAGTACGCACTGGTATTGAATCAGACAGCCAATATCACGCTGTCGTTCCACCTATTTATCTTTCCACTAACTATGGTTTTCCTGCTTTTGGTGAAGTACCTAAGTATGATTACACGCGATCTGGAAATCCAAACCGCGGACTGTTGGAAAGTGCGTTATCTGAACTCGAGTCTGGAAAAGGAGCGGTTGTCACGAACTGCGGTACGTCGGCATTAAATTTATGGGTGTCCGCTTTTCTTGGCCCTGATGATCTCATTATTGCTCCTCACGATTGTTATGGCGGCACCTATCGTCTTTTTAATACCCGAGCCAACAAAGGCGATTTTAAGGTTCAGTTTGTCGATCAATCAGACGAGCAAGCTTTGGATGCAGCATTAGCACAAAAACCAAAACTCATTTTGCTAGAAACTCCGTCAAACCCTCTGGTTCGCGTAGTGGATATTGCAGCTACCTGTGAAAAAGCGAAACAAGTCGGCGCGTTAGTTGCGGTGGACAATACCTTTTTGACACCCGTGTACCAAAAACCTTTAGAGCTAGGTGCGGATTTTGTTATCCACTCCACAACGAAGTACATCAACGGTCATTCAGACGTGATTGGTGGCGTGATCATCACCAAAACAGAAGCGCATGCAGAAGAGCTTGCATGGTGGGGCAATTGCATTGGTGCGACTGGCACACCTTTCGATAGTTATATGACGTTGCGAGGCATTCGTACACTTGGTGCTCGCATGCGAGTGCATGAAGAGAGTTCACAGCAGGTACTGGCTTATCTCCAGAAGCAAGCGTTAGTTAAAACCATTTATCATCCAAGCCTGCCGGAGCACCCGGGTCATGACATTGCTAAAAAGCAGCAAACGGGCTTTGGCTCTATGCTGAGCTTTGAGTTTGCCGGTTCGTTTGAGCAGTTAAAAGTGTTCGTTAAAGAGCTCCAACTGTTTTCATTGGCTGAGTCATTAGGTGGAGTTGAAAGCTTGATTTGTCATCCGGCATCCATGACGCATCGCGCTATGGGAGAGGAAGCACTTGCAGATGCGGGGGTGTCGCATCAACTATTGCGTTTGTCTGTCGGCTTGGAAGATGCACAAGATCTCATCACAGATTTAGAGCAAGCATTCGCTAAAGCTGCCCAACAATAGGAGACGATAATAATGACTTTACAACGTCAGCTGCATAAGTTTGGTGGCAGTAGCTTAGCAAACCCAGAATGCTATTTACGCGTTGTGGATATTCTTAAGGAGTATTCGACGGAAAATGATCTTGTGGTCGTCTCGGCGGCAGGAAAAACCACTAACCGCTTGATTGAGTTCCTGGAAGGGCTAGACAAAGATGGCCGAATCGCGCATGAAGCACTTCAAAGCCTAAGGCAGTTCCAAACGGAGCTAATAGAAAACTTGTTGGAAAATGAAGTACAAGAAGAGCTATTAGCGTTACTGCATGATGAGTTCAGTACCTTATCTGAGCTGACAGCACCACTCACTGGCGCGCAAAAAGCCGCGGTACTAGGACACGGAGAAGTTTGGTCTGCTCGCCTATTGGCCGCGTTATTATCTCAACGTTCTATCCCCGCTGTTGCACAAGATGCACGAGCGTTTTTACGTGCGGAAGCCGGGACTCAACCTGAAGTTGATCGCGCTCGTTCATATCCTTTGATAAAAGAAGTTCTCGCGCAACACAATCATAAACGTGTGGTAATTACTGGCTTTATGGCTCAGAACGAGGCGGGCGAAACCATTTTACTTGGTCGTAATGGCTCTGACTATTCTGCAACTGTCATTGGTGCTCTGGCTGAAGTGAGCACGGTCACCATTTGGAGTGACGTTGCCGGTGTCTATAGTGCCGATCCGCGTTTGGTGGCAGACGCGTGTCTGTTACCGTTACTTCGATTGGATGAAGCCAGCGAACTCGCCCGTTTAGCCGCCCCAGTCCTACACAGTCGTACACTTCAGCCTGTGGCGCAAAGTACTATGGATCTCAACCTCAAGTGTAGCTATCTGCCGGAATCGGGCTCTACTCGTATTGAGCGTGTCTTAGCGTCTGGCCGTGGCGCTAAAATTATTACCTCGCTGGATGATGTTTTATTGGTGCAGCTGTCTTTCATGCATGGGCACGACTTCGAAAAAACACAGAATGATGTATTACAAGCGTTGCAGCGAGCGCAATTGGAGCCATTGGCATTTGAGGCACAGCCCGATCAACACACGTTGCGCTTGGCGTATACCGCAGAAATTGCCGGTGGCGCACTGAAACACTTACAAGAGCTTGCGGTTGAAGCGGAGATTAAGCTCAAAGAAGGCTACTCGCTCTTAGCGGCAGTAGGCGCTGGCGTTACGAAAAACGCCAACCATTGTTTTGGTTTTTATCAGAAGTTAAAACACTCTCCGGTTGAATTTATTTCTGAAACTGAGTCGGGGCTGAGTTTAGTCGCCGTTTTGCGTCGTACTGATACCGAAGTGTTGGTTCAAACGATTCATAGCCAGTTGTTCCAAGCGCAAAAGCGCGTGGCGGTGGCTTTATGTGGCAAGGGCAACATTGGTTCTAGTTGGTTAAATCTATTTGCAACTCAAAAAGGTGAACTCGAAAAACGTCATGGAATGAGCTTTGACCTTGTCGCAGTCGTGGATAGTCAAACCTACTGGTTCGATGAACAAGGTATTGATGCAGCAACGGTTGCACAGCGCTTCGATGATGAAAGCATAGAGAATGACGGTCACTGGCTCAATAAACTGGGCGCTCTGCAAAATTACGATGAAGCGGTTGTGCTTGATGTCACGGCAAGCAAGGAGCTCGCTGCCCGTTATGTTGATATTGCGCAGCAGGGCATTCATTTGATTTCCGCTAACAAAGTGGCGGGTTCGGCAGATAGCCAGTATTACCATCAGGTTCAAGATGCATTCGCTAAAATTGGTCGTTATTGGCTGTACAACGCGACGGTTGGTGCGGGGTTACCAATAAACCATACCGTGCGAGATCTACGTGAAAGTGGGGATGAGATCGTTGCTCTATCGGGTATTTTCTCAGGGACGTTATCATGGTTATTCCAACAATTTGACGGCTCAGTACCATTTAATGATTTAGTCGACCTCGCTTGGCAGCAAGGTTTAACAGAGCCTGATCCTCGTTCTGATTTAGATGGTTCAGATGTGATGCGTAAGCTGGTTATCTTGGCTCGAGAATCTGGTCTCGATATTGAGCCGGGCAGCGTTAAGGTTGAATCTCTGGTACCAGAAGAATTAACAGAACTTAGCATCGATGACTTCTTCGATAACGGAGGACTGTTGAGTGAAATACTGCAAGAGCGCCTGACAAAAGCACAGAGAAACGACCAAGTGCTTCGCTACGTTGCGCGTTTAGAAAAAAATGGTAAAGCGACGGTGGGAGTAGAAGCGTTATCTCGTGAACATGCGCTCGCCAACCTACTGCCGTGCGACAACATTTTTGCCATTGAAAGTAAGTGGTACAAAGATAACCCACTCGTTATTCGAGGGCCTGGCGCAGGAAGAGAAGTGACAGCCGGCGCGATTCAATCCGACCTCAACCGATTAGCCGGTTTATTCTAAAGTTGCGAGATACCTAAAACCCTGGAACCCGACCAGGGTTTTTTATTTTTCCTTCAGTGCCATACTGAAGTATCGGCTTGTGATAAGTGGTGAAATAACGTTCAAGTAATAACTTGAACTATCCTCATTATTAACTTGAGAAAAATTCATAATTACAAGGTTGACATTAAATCGTATTCAATACATTCTGTAGACATATAGACGTCTAAACGTCGATTTAAGGAATTTGTTTTCGTGGCGGAGTGCCACAGGGAGAGTAAGATGGGATATACGCACGCAGGCCATATTGACGCCTTGAACCAGAATATTGCTGAGTTGTCAGACAACATCAATGTATCATTTGAGTTTTTTCCACCAAGCAGCGCGAAGATGGAAGAGACACTCTGGAATTCTGTGCACCGTCTTAAAACGCTCCAACCTAAATTTGTTTCTGTTACTTACGGCGCGAACTCTGGCGAGCGTGACAGAACGCACTCCATCATTAAAGAAATCAAAGCAACAACAGGATTGGTTGCTGCTCCTCACCTCACTTGTATTGATGCGACTCGCGAAGAGTTGATTAATATTGCCGATGATTACTGGAATAATGGCATTGAAAATATCGTTGCTCTGCGTGGTGATATTCCTCCTGGTGGCGGTGCGCCTGACATGTATGCCTCGGATCTGGTTGAGCTGCTGAAATCACGTCACGATTTTGATATCTCAGTAGCCGCATTTCCTGAGGTTCACCCTGAAGCTAAAAGTGCGCAGTCTGACTTATTGAACCTAAAACGTAAGGTAGATGCAGGTGCAAACCGTGCAATTACTCAGTTCTTTTTTGATGTTGAGTCTTACCTTCGTTTCCGCGATCGCTGTGTGGCGGCAGGAATTGATGTGGAAATTGTTCCTGGTATTTTGCCAGTGTCGAACTTTAAGCAAGCCTCTCGCTTTGCTGCGCAGAACAATGTGAAAGTACCAGGCTGGATGAGTAAACAGTTCGAAGGCTTGGATGATGACCCGGTGACTCGTCAGCTTGTGGGAGCAAGCCAAGCTATTGATATGGTGCGCGTACTTAGTCGTGAAGGCGTTAAGGATTTCCACTTCTACACCCTAAACCGTGCAGAAATGACTTACGCTTTATGTCATACGCTAGGCGTTCGTCCTCGCGCTGCAGTAGGTGCATAAATCGGGTTTCAAAAAGACAAAAGGCTTGCCAAGTGGCAAGCCTTTTTCGTTGTATCAAAGTAAAAGGAAATTAACCAATCACTTCAAGTTCTGTTAGGACTTCTTCAGCCCACGTGATCCACGTTTCACGTAACAGTAGGTTACGACGAAGCGTTAAACGCTCTAGGCGAGCTTGTTTGTCTAAAGTTGACGGCGTTGCGTAGTAAGCCGCTTCAATTTCTTTGTAGTGAGAAACCAGTTTGCGAGACTCTTCAACCAGTTCGGCTAGTTGATCACGGAAAGGTGTTGATGGTTGAACGGCACATGCCATCAATTTCGCTGAAAATTCATCACGAACAGTCGGGTGTGCAGTTGGTTGATCAAACCATTCTCCTAAAGCGCTGCGACCAGCATCTGTGATGGAGTAAACCTTACGGTCTGGTTTGCCTTCTTGGGGTTCTAATACGCAAGTAACCAGCTCTTTCTCGGCCATTTTATTGAGTTCACGGTACACTTGTTGGTGGCTTGCTTTCCAGAAGTAACCGATGCTAGCAGAGAATTCTTTAGTGATATCGTAACCGGTTGCGTCGCGAGTGCTAAGAACAGTTAAGATTACGTGTGGTAATGACATGTCTTCAATCCAAATGGTCAATAAACTTGTAAACAAGCTACTTATACTTTCAGCTGTGCTCTTTCTGGCACTTGAGTTTTTTAATGTATAAGTAGCACCAACAATGTTGGTCCTGTCACCTTAAAGCCGTTTATCACCTAGAGAGATGGGGAGTCCCATCATGGCTGGAGCAGGTATGATTGGATTTATGAGCTCTCAGCAGGCAAGTAGTATATAAATAATAAGCATGAAGTGGAATAGTAGGACAAAATTACCCTAAAAAACTAACATAATAATCAATAGTGTTAACTTGTGGTTTTTTATTCTTTTTGTGTGGTAATTTTTGGGTTTTTTATAGTTTATTAAACTGCCTTTTGGTTGCGCAATTATCCAGCGCCAAAAAAAAGCTGAGCACTTGCTCAGCTTTTTTATTACAAATGAAGCGATTAGCCTGTGTTGCGCATGCCAGCTGCAATACCAGCAATTGTCACCATTAGTGCTTCTTCTAGGTTTGCAGATGCTTCTTCGGTTTGGCGTGTACGGTATAGCAACTCGGCTTGTAGCATGTTCAATGGCTCAACGTAGATGTTGCGCAAGCGAATTGATTCGAGTCCCCAAGGGTCATGCTGCATCAAGTTTTCGTTGTTCTCTACATTCAGTACTGCTTTGATATCTTCTTGAAGCTGAGCGCGAAGCTTTTCACCGAGTGGACGGAGTGATTCATCCACCAATCGCTCATCGTAATAGCGAGAAATATCGATATTACACTTCGAGTACACCATTTCTAACATGCCAAGGCGAGTCGAGAAGAACGGCCATTCACGACACATCTCTTCGAGCAGCGCTTGGTGACCTTTATCGATCGAGTATTGAATTGCTTCACCCGCACCTAACCATGCTGGAAGTACCAAACGATTTTGGCTCCATGAGAAGATCCACGGGATTGCACGTAAGCTTTCCACTCCGCCCTTCGGATTACGTTTTGCAGGACGAGAGCCAAGTGGCAACTTACCGAGCTCGAGCTCTGGTGTCGCTTGACGGAAGTAAGGCACAAAATCAGGCTCGCCGCGAACTACGTTGCGATAAGACTCGCAGCTAACTTCTGATAGCACTTCCATTAAGTCGCGCCATTCTTGTTTTGGCTCTGGTGGTGGCAATAGGTTGGCTTCTAGAATCGCGCTCGCGTAAAGGTTAAAACTGTTTACGGCGACATCTGGAAGGCCCAGTTTAAAGCGGATCATCTCGCCCTGTTCTGTTACGCGCAAACCACCTTTCAAGCTTTTTGGTGGTTGAGACAGAAGTGCTGCGTGTGCTGGCGCGCCGCCGCGGCCTACTGTACCGCCACGACCGTGGAATAGAGTCAGTTCAACACCTTCTTCTTCCGCCACTTTTACTAACGATTCCATCGCATGGTACTGAGCCCAGCCTGCAGACATGACACCCGCATCTTTCGCTGAGTCAGAGTAACCAATCATGACCATTTGGTGGTTTTGGATAAAGCCACGGTATAGGTCGATACCCATCAGCTGTTTGATGACCGATTCTGCATTGTTCAAGTCGTCTAGAGTCTCGAATAACGGGCAAACATCCATACGATATGGGCAGCCTGCTTCTTGCAGAAGTAGGTGGACTGCTAACACATCCGATGCAGTGCGTGCCATAGAAATTACGTAGGCACCGAATGCTTCACGCGGTTGTGCTGCAATAATCTTACAGGTGTCCAAAACCTCTTTGACAGGTTCTGATGGTTCCCAATCACGAGGCAGAAGAGGACGCTTAGATGCGAGTTCGTTGGTTAGGAAAGCAATCTTATCTTGCTCGCTCCATTGTTCGTAATCACCAATGCCTAAGTAGCGGGTTAATTCAGACAATACGTCTGAATGACGCGTGCTCTCTTGGCGGATATCAAGTCGAACAAGATGAATACCAAATGCTTTTACGCGGCGCAATGTATCTAGTAGAGAGCCATTTGCGATCACACCCATGCCACATTCATTTAGCGACTGGTAACAGGCATACAGAGGTTCCCAAAGTTGCTCGACTTTTTGCAACGGAGCTTTAACGGCCAGTTTTTGACCATGGATCTTAGCATCGAGAATATCTTTGGTTTCGTTCAATAGTGAGCGAAGTTGTTTCAGGATCGCACGATATGGTTCGTGCTGATCTTCGCCAGCAAGCTCACGAACTTGGTCGTTTGAAACCGTCATAGACAGTTCACTGATCAACTCGTTGATGTCATTGAGATAAAGATCTGCGGCTTTCCAACGAGACAGAAGCAATACTTCACGTGTCACGCTATGAGTGACGAACGGGTTACCGTCGCGGTCGCCCCCCATCCAAGAAGAGAAGTGCACAGGGCGCGCATCAATTGGTAAACCTTCACCCAAGTAAGACTTCAGACGATCATTCATTTCACGTAAGAAGTCTGGCACCGCTTCCCATAGTGAGTTTTCAACGACTGCAAAACCCCATTTTGCTTCATCCAGCGGAGTAGGGCGCTGTTGTCGAATTACGTCAGAATGCCAGCTTTGTGCGATAAGTTGCTCTAAGCGACGCTCGGTTTTCTTGCGCTCTTTAGAAGAAAGATCACTCAGTTCCAACTTTGATAAGCACTCGTTGATCTTGACCAATTTGTTGATCATCGTGCGACGCGTGATTTCCGTTGGGTGAGCCGTCAATACCAATTCAATATTCAGATCACGAACCGCTTGCGCAGTGTCCAGTTTGCTCACATCGTTTTGTACCAGTTTAGAAAACAGCGAGTTAATCGCGTCTGGTTCACAGATGTGTTCTTCACAGTGGCGTGAAATCGTGTGGTATTGCTCAGCAATATTGGTGAGATTTAGAAATTGGTTAAACGCACGGGTAACGGGCGTTAGTTGCTCATCAGGTAAATGTTTGATTTCTTCGATCAAGCTGTCCCTGTCTGCTTGATTTCCTGCTTGAGCTGATTTGGATAATTTACGAATGGTTTCCACTTTCTCGAAGATTTCTTCGCCATGGGCATCGCGAATGGTGTTACCCAATAAGTGGCCTAACATGCGCACATTACTTTTGAGTGCGGCGTATTTCTCGTTCATTGTCGTCCTGCCTCGTAAAAAAACTACATCCATTGTCCTTGTTAAGACTCCAATCTAGCGAAAAGCACCAGTTATAGTCAAATAAAGCAGACTAAGTTTGCAATTATTCCGCTGTCTCCTGATTTAGAGCAAATTTACGGCAGCTGTAGAATAAGAAGTGAAAATTAATTACAAAATAACAAGTTAAAGAAGTGTTAAGGCTAGCGCCAAATTGTGAAGATAAAAAGATGCAGCTCAATCGAGCTGCACTGACTTTTGAGTTTATTCGTGTATTAACAGCAATACTTGACCATTGCCTTTGAAAGCACATCAATTGTGGGATCGATAAAATCAAATGAGAGAAACTCATCCGGTTGGTGCGCTTGGTCAATTGAACCGGGGCCGAGAACTAAGGTTGGACAGAGCTGTTGTAAGAAGGGCGCCTCAGTACAGTAGTTCACGGTTTCTGAACTGGTTTGGCAGATCTCTTCAACACCACCGATAAATGGGTGGTCATGTTGGCATTCGTAACCCGGAATTGGTTCATGTAAGGGAATTATCTCCAAGCGTCCAGGCCACTTTGCTTCGACTTCTTTTAATGCTCCGCGCAGCATATTTTCTAGGCCATCCAGGCTGATCCCTGGTAGTGGGCGAACATCATAGTGCAGCTCACAGCAACCACAAATACGGTTAGCGCTGTCACCACCGTGAATGTGTCCAAGGTTTAGGGTAGGGCTTGGAATGGCAAAACCCGGATGGTGGTATTCTTTCACCAATTTATCGCGCAGTTGCATCATGGCAAACATCACTTCATGCATGATCTCAATCGCGTTAACGCCTAAGGCAGGATCGGATGAATGGCCTGACTTACCCGTGACCCGAATTGCATTCGCCACATGACCTTTGTGGCCGCGAATAGGAACGAGGCTGGTGGGCTCACCAATAATGCAGTAATCCGGCTTAAAAGGGGCGTTTACGGTGAAATGTCGTGCACCCAACATGGTGGTTTCTTCGTCACAAGTGGCTAATACGTATAGCGGCTTGGTTTGCTTACTCCAGTCGACTTTTTTGACGGCTTCGTAAATAAAGGCAAAAAAGCCCTTCATGTCTGCCGTGCCTAAACCGTAAAAGCGGTTGTCTTTTTCAGTCAGCTTATGTGGATCAAAATTCCAGCGCCCTTGATCGAATGGCACGGTATCACTATGGCCAGCAAGTAAAAGGCCGCCTTCACCCTCTCCCATACGTGCGATCATATTGTGCTTGCCTGGCTCGACTTCGATCACTTCAACGCTAAAACCCAGATCTTTAAACCAAGATGCGAGTTTTTCGATGACTTTTGCATTGCCCTGATCCCAGCTCGGATCCGTGGAGCTGATAGAAGAGGTGCTGATGAGTCCTTCATAGACCTCTAGAAAAGTTGGTAATTGCATGGATTCTTCAAATCTCCTGTTGACAGACAGACCACAAAAATGTAAAACACATATTAAATCATATTTGATGAATAAAAAATCAAAATAAAGCAAAAATTAAATATGAATAGTCATTTGAGCCTTTAAGTATATGGATGTCACACAATGCTAAAAACCACGATTATTGGAGCCAGCGGTTACACCGGCGCAGAGTTAGCGTTAATGGTTAATAAACACCCACAACTCACGCTATCAGGTTTATATGTTTCCGCCAACAGTGTTGATGCAGGAAAGAATATCGCGCAGCTGCACGGTAAGTTAGCAGGCATCATTGATATGCCGGTCTCGCCACTAACGGATCCACTGCAAATCGCTCAAGAATCGGATGTGGTGTTTTTAGCAACGGCTCATGAGGTGAGCCACGATCTAGCCCCAACTTTCTTGGAGGCAGGCTGTCAGGTATTCGATTTATCGGGGGCATTCCGCGTCCAAAGTGAAGGTTTTTACAACACCTTTTATGGCTTCGAGCATCAACATAATAACTGGCTAGATAAAGCTGCATACGGTTTAGCAGAGTGGAACCAGGAATCAATTAAAACTGCTCCCTTAGTTGCTGTAGCAGGTTGCTACCCGACTGCTTCGCAGTTAGCCATCAAACCTCTACTCGAAAATGCATTAGTGGATACCAATCAATGGCCTGTCATTAACGCGACCAGCGGTGTGTCCGGAGCTGGGCGTAAAGCTTCTATGGTGAACAGTTTCTGTGAAGTGAGCTTGCAACCTTATGGTGTATTTACTCATCGTCACCAACCAGAAATTGCTCAGCACTTAGGTTGCGATGTGATTTTTACTCCTCACTTAGGCAACTTTAAACGCGGCATTCTTGCCACGATCACCATGAAGCTAGCATCAGGCGTTACAGAGCAACAAGTCGCTCAAGCATTTGAACAAGTTTATCTAGGAAAGCCTGCCGTGCGTTTAAAAGGCGATAGCATTCCACGTATTCAGGATGTCGAAAATACCCCTTTCTGCGATATCGGCTGGAAGGTACAAGGTGAACACATCATTGTGATTTCAGCCATCGACAATCTACTCAAAGGTGCATCAAGTCAAGCGATGCAATGTCTCAATATTCATTATGGTTACCCAGAACTGACAGCGTTGCTGTAGTCGTTGAAAGAGGGAAATGCGATGACGCAAACCAATCAAGCTCCTTTAGTCATTAAGCTAGGCGGTGCAGCTCTATCTTGCACTCAAACCTTAAGCCAACTTTTTGGTGCCATTGCGGCTTACCAAAAATCGGCACAGCGACAAATCGCCATCGTTCATGGCGGTGGCTACCTAGTTGATGAGTTGATGGCAAAGCTTCAGCTTGAAACCGTAAAGAAAAACGGTTTACGCGTAACGCCTTACGATCAAATTCCGGTGATTGCAGGCGCACTTGCAGGCACAGCGAATAAGCTACTTCAAGGCCAAGCCATCGCAGATGGACTCAATGCAGTAGGTCTTAGCCTTGCGGATGGTGGTTTGTGTCTTGTTGAAGAACTTGACCCAGAGTTGGGCGCGGTAGGTAAAGCATCACCGGGTGATTCAACGCTATTACAAGCGGTACTAAACACAGGCGCACTGCCGATCATCAGTTCAATTGGCTTAACCACAGATGGCCAGATGATGAATGTGAATGCTGACCAAGCCGCAGTCGCGGTTGCGGGCGCATTAGATGCGGAGTTGGTCCTGCTATCAGACGTGAGTGGTGTATTAGATGGAAAAGGCCATTTGATCAAAACTCTGTCGGAACAACAAGCGAGCATGTTGATCGATGGACATGTGATCACAGACGGCATGATCGTCAAAGTTAAAGCTGCTTTGGAGGCGGCCAATGATCTTGGTCGCCCTATCGAAGTCGCGACCTGGCGTTACCCAGAAAAATTAGTACAGCTATTCGCTGGTGAAAGTATTGGAACGCAATTTTTGCCTCAATAAGCATCAGCAAAAGAATTCAATATTAGGAAGTAGTAGTTGGCACTGACCGCCGAGCGCAGCGCCAGTTAAGTTTGGAGAAGAGAGATGAGCAAAGTGAACGTAAATAAAGTGGTAGTCGCATACTCAGGCGGTCTAGATACCTCAGTAATTATCCCGTGGCTAAAAGAGAACTACGATTGTGAAGTCGTTGCTTTCGTTGCCGATGTTGGTCAAGGCGCAGAAGAGCTAGAAGGTATTGAAGCGAAAGCGAAAGCTTCAGGTGCTTCTGAGTGTTACATCGCTGACTTGAAAGAAGAAATGGTCGCAGACTACATTTACCCAACGCTAAAAACCGGCGCGTACTATGAAGGTAAGTACCTGCTGGGTACATCAATGGCGCGTCCAATTATTGCTAAAGCACAGGTTGAAGTCGCACGTAAAGTGGGCGCGGACGCATTGTGTCACGGCTGTACAGGTAAAGGTAATGACCAAGTTCGTTTCGAAGGCGCATTCGCAGCACTAGCACCAGATCTACAAGTGATTGCCCCTTGGCGTGAATGGGACCTAGTGAGCCGTGAAGAATGTTTGGATTACCTAGCTGAGCGTAACATTCCTTGTTCAGCGTCTCTTACTAAGATCTACTCACGTGATGCAAACGCATGGCACATTTCCACTGAAGGTGGCGTCCTAGAGGATACGTGGAACGCACCAAACGAAGATTGCTGGGTATGGACTGTAGACCCAGAGCAAGCACCAAATGAAGCGGAATACGTCACGCTGAAAGTAGAAAAAGGTGAAGTGGTCGAAGTTGATGGTGAAGCGATGACACCATACAACGCGTTGGTTTACCTAAACGAAAAAGGTGCGAAGCACGGTGTTGGTCGTATTGATATCGTGGAAAACCGTCTAGTAGGAATGAAATCTCGTGGCTGCTACGAAACACCGGGAGGCACCATCATGATGGAAGCGCTGCGTGCCGTTGAACAGCTCGTGCTAGACAAATCATCATTCGAATTCCGTGAAGAGCTGGGGCTAAAAGCGTCTCACCTTGTGTACGATGGTCGTTGGTTTACGCCGCTATGTAAGTCGATCCTTGCCGCTTCAGAAGAGCTAGCGCAAGACGTGAATGGTGAAGTGGTTGTTAAGCTCTACAAAGGCCAAGCCACGGTAACGCAAAAATGTTCTGACAACAGCTTGTACTCAGAAGAGTTCGCAACTTTTGGTGAAGATGAGGTTTACGACCAAAGCCATGCGGGTGGTTTCATCCGTCTTTACTCGCTATCAAGCCGTATCCGTGCGTTGAACAGCCAGAAGAAATAATCTCTCCACATCTCGGATTGAGTAAAGACCTGCTATTGGATAGCAGGTCTTTTTTGTTGGCTTACGTCTATGAGCACAAAGATGCAAATACATTCCTTTTGAATATATATGTAAAAATATTGAATTTATACTTTATTTTTTGTCGAAATTGCCGTAACGTTGACCCATAAGAAAAAGTGAGCAAATGACCATCAAATTGGTTACTACTCATTCGAGAACGTTAGAGTAAGCAATAGTCATCAGGAGAAACGCAATGGCATTATGGGGCGGAAGATTTACCCAAGCGGCAGACACTAGATTTAAAGAGTTTAACGATTCGTTGCGTTTTGACTACCGATTGGCTGAGCAAGACATCGTAGGTTCAATCGCATGGTCTAAAGCTCTGCTTTCTGTAGATGTTCTATCGGCAGAAGAACAGCAAAAGCTGGAACTTGCTTTAAACGAGCTGAAGTTAGAAGTGATGGAAGATCCTCATCAAATTCTTCGTTCAGATGCAGAAGATATCCACTCTTGGGTTGAACAGCAGCTGATTAGTAAAGTGGGAGATTTAGGTAAAAAGCTCCACACTGGGCGTTCTCGTAATGACCAAGTAGCGACAGACCTAAAACTTTGGTGTCGTCAGCAAGGCCAGCAACTGTTGATTGCTTTAGATCGTCTGCAAGCACAAATGGTTCATGTTGCTAAGCAGCACCAAGGCACTGTATTGCCTGGCTATACTCATCTTCAGCGCGCTCAACCTGTCACCTTTGCTCACTGGTGTTTGGCTTATGTTGAAATGTTCGAGCGTGACTACTCTCGTCTGAATGATGCCTTACAGCGTCTCGACACTTGTCCACTTGGCTCGGGTGCTTTAGCTGGCACGGCTTATCCGATTGATCGTGAACAATTAGCTCATAACCTTGGTTTCCACCGCGCTACGCGTAATTCACTCGATTCGGTTTCGGATCGTGATCATGTGATGGAACTGATGTCGGTGGCCTCGATTTCTATGTTGCACCTTTCTCGTCTTGCAGAAGATATGATCTTCTACAACTCAGGGGAGTCTAACTTTATTGAGTTAGCGGATACGGTGACGTCTGGTTCGTCATTGATGCCACAGAAGAAAAACCCGGATGCACTTGAGTTGATCCGTGGTAAGACAGGGCGTGTCTATGGCGCATTATCGAGCATGATGATGACAGTGAAAGCCCTACCATTGGCGTACAACAAAGACATGCAAGAAGATAAAGAAGGGTTGTTTGATGCGTTAGACACATGGAATGATTGCATGGAAATGGCAGCGCTGTGTTTTGATGGCATTAAAGTAAATGGTGAGCGTACGCTTGAAGCTGCGAAGCAAGGGTATGCGAACGCGACTGAGTTAGCTGATTACTTAGTGGCGAAAGGCATCCCATTCCGTGAGGCGCACCATATTGTGGGCGTGGCGGTGGTAGGGGCAATTGACAAAGGTTGCGCGCTGGAAGAATTGTCTCTGCAAGAGCTAAAAGCCTTCTCTGAGGTGATTGAAGATGATGTGTATGACATTCTGACAATAGAGTCTTGTTTGGAAAAACGTTGTGCGCTGGGTGGCGTTTCGCCTCACCAAGTCGCTTATGCGGTAGAGCAAGCGGATAAACGTCTGAGCCAGCGTGACAGCTCGGCAGTGAAAGTGCGTCCTGCACGTTTGACGGACATTGAAACACTAGAGGGCATGGTGGCTTATTGGGCGAACCTCGGTGAGAATCTACCCCGCTCTCGTAATGAGCTCGTGAGAGATATAGGCTCCTTCGCGGTGGCTGAGCATCATGGTGAAGTGACAGGTTGCGCTTCTCTATATGTGTATGACTCAGGGTTGGCTGAAATACGCTCTCTTGGTATCGAAGCGGGCTGGCAAGGCCAAGGGCAGGGCAGTGCAATCGTAAATCACTTGGTTGAGAAAGCACGTCAAATGGCGATAAAGAAGGTCTTTGTCCTCACTCGAACGCCAGAGTTCTTTATGAAGCAGAGCTTCTTACCAACATCGAAGTCGCTGTTGCCAGAAAAAGTCTTGAAAGATTGCGATCAGTGTCCACGTCAGCACGCGTGTGATGAAGTGGCGCTAGAGATCAATTTAATGGAGCAAGTGATCCAAAAATCGCATGTGGCATGAGCTGAAATTTCGGAGTGATTTTATTAGCATTCAATGACATAGTTATTTTCTGATTCACTTACATCAGTATTTGCTAAAAAAATCGAAAAAATTTGGAACCTTTGAGAGGAAGCTCGGTCTATTAAAGTACCACTGCTTTTTCTTAGAAGAATCTAAGAGAGCCCCAGAACTGATATTGGTTTTGGGGCTTTTTTCTATCTGCCACTTTACTCTTTTTTATCCGTCTCTTTTCGTCCTCGCCGACGTTGCCACGGCAAGATGACAAAACGCATCCATAAGTGCAAAAACAATAAAATATTGAAAGCGAAACCAGCAAAGATCAAAGCGATCGACTCGATGCTTTGTGGATCATCTTTGAACGCAAACCACCACACAATCCAGCACAGTACCGAAAGCACCGTTAACTGATCCAAGCATCGTTGGCAACGCCCAAGCTTTTTCCAAAACCAATGTTCCTCGCAACGGCGACAAGTCATAGTGTTTTCCAAGGCATCAGTGTTGCTTCAGATTATATACCCAACACAAAGAGAGAAAGCGTTTTTTGTCGCAGCTTAGAGCGCAGGAACACAACCAAAAATGGAAAGTTAGCTTTGTAGAGCTTATGTGGCACGTGATTGATGTATGGTGCGCTGTCAGTCTTTAATAGGAAAAATAATCATGTCGACAGAATTGAAATTTGCGCTGAGTATCGCTGGTGGCTTTTTTACGATCGGTGTAGTCGCGATCATCATGGTAAGTCGTTACGCAATGATGGCAGTGTAGTACTTATGTAATCGCCTCAAAGTAGTCAACAGAAAGCCTCGTTAATCACGAGGCTTTCTGTTTTGTTTGGTATGTAAAGACTGGCTCGATTGAGCATGAAAGCGTTAGCAACCAGGCCCACAGTCAAGGCAATGTTTCACCATTTCTGGCCCTAAGTGTAGTTTTGCATTCAAATCACGTAGAGCGGTGCGGACACCCTCTTCGATCACTGGATGATAGAAGGGCATATCTAGCATCTCAGAAATCGTCATTCTATTTTGGTGTGCCCAAGCCAAAAGATGCGCGAGGTGTTCTGCGTTCGGCCCCATCATCTCTGCACCTAAAAAGCGTCCAGTACCTTGCTCGCCATAGACATGTAACATCCCTTTGTTTCGTAGCATGACACGCGAACGTCCTTGATTCTCAAACGAGACTTCGCCAGTAACAAAACAACCACAGCTTCCTAAGCGAGTTTCCAGTTGTTTGAAAGTTTCACCGACCATAGCTATTTGCGGATCGGAGAATACAGCTGAAATTGGCGAACGACGCAGACCTGCACGAATATCCGGAAAGCGACCAGCATTATCACCAGCAATGCGACCTTGGTCAGCGGCTTCGTGCAGCAGTGGAATTTGGTTACTTGCATCACCTGCGATGAAGATGCTCTCTACCGAAGTTTGCAATGTATAGTGATCTGCGGTTGGTACGCCGCGTTCATCGAGGGTAATATTGGTGTTCTCGATCGCTAGCTTATCTACGTTAGGACGTCGTCCAGTGGCTGCTAAAACGTAATCAACAATAAAGGTTTCTAATTCGCCATCGTGGTTGATGAATTGGATTTCGACCTTGTCTTCGCTGTCATTGTCTGATGAAGCAATGCGCTTCATGCTTTCTACTTTTACATCGGCATCAAGATAGAACTCTTCTTTAAAAGTTTTATCGGCATAAGCCATCACCTCTGGATCTGTCAGTGGACCAACTTGACCACCAAGACCAAAGAGCTTCACTTTCACCCCTAGGCGGTGCAATGCTTGACCGAGTTCAAGACCGATCACTCCAGGGCCAAATACCGCAACGGACTCAGGCAAATCATCCCAACCAAAGACATCATCATTAATTACGAGACGGTCACCCAACTCATTCCAAGCTGCTGGATAAGCAGGACGAGAGCCCGTCGCGATCACAATCCGTTTTGCGGTGACCTGAGTATGGTCATCTATGATAAGTGTATGATCATCGGCAAACTTCGCGTAACCTGACAACTTGTCGTCTGCGGGAATATCATCGACGCTTTCAAGCACAAAGCCAACAAAACGATCACGTTCGCGTTTTACACGATCCATGACTTCTTGTCCGTTAATGCGTATTTCACCTTGCGGATGGATCCCAAATCCAGGCGCTTTTTCGATTTGGTGGGCACTTTCTGCGGCCGCAATCAACAGCTTAGAGGGCATGCAACCGACGCGAGCACAGGTTGTTCCGTAAGGGCCGCCTTCAATCATTACTACGCTGTTAGTATGAGCTTTTGCTGCTCGATAAGCGCCAAGACCAGCAGTACCACCACCAATAATCGCTACGTCGACATTAACTTGTTTCATCGTGAACTCTCGCTTTTTGTTTTTAAGCCAAGCTAGCTACATTGAGCTTGGAGAGTGAATTGGGTCGTTGAATCTGTATAAGGAGTCACCTTATCGGTAGACGACTACTTATCTAGACTAGTAGAAGAAGTGAGTTAGGGTTGGCCTCCGAGCCAAAGGCGCCGGAGACCGAGGGTGTAGGCTATGGACAGCTTAGCCTAGATACGCTTCTAGCTCTTCGCTACCGCCGATGTGCTTGCCACCGATAAAGACTTGTGGAACAGTCGTGCGACCAGATATAGCTCGTAGACTAACTGTCGTTGCGTCTTTACCCAGAATCACTTCTTCATATTGAAGACCGTGGTCAATCAGGTTTTGTTTCGCTTTCATACAGAAAGGGCAGCCTGGTTTAGTGAACACCGTGATGGATTCTTGCGTTTTGTAGTCTGGCGCTATGTAGTTCAGCATGGTGTCTGCGTCTGACACTTTGAATGGGTCGCCAGGTTCGTTTGGCTCAATGAACATTTTTTCTACTACGCCATCTTTTATTAGCATGCTGTAACGCCATGAGCGTTTACCAAAGCCGATGTCGTTTTTATCCACTAACATGCCCATGCCATCGGTGAACTCACCATTACCGTCAGGAATGAAGGTGATGTTTTCTGCTTCTTGGTCTTGTTTCCATGCATTCATCACGAACGTATCATTGACTGAGACACAAATAATCTCATCCACTCCGTGCTCTTTAAATACAGGGAACAATTCGTTGTAACGAGGTAGATGGCTTGATGAACAGGTTGGAGTAAATGCACCCGGTAAGCTAAATACGATAACGGTCTTACCTTTAAATAGCTCATCAGTCGTTACATTCATCCAAGAGTCACCTTGACGAACTGGAAAAGTAACTTGAGGAACTTGTTGACCTTCTTTAGATACAAACATAATGATTTCCTTTAACTATTTTAAATTATGCGTATAGAGCTTAGCGTTTTTCTTTGCTCTGTTTCGTTCTGTTGAGCCCATTATTGTAAAAATCCTTTGATAGCTCTAATCGTTTGGTGTTATGGTTTTGATAGGTATTAGCTATTGTTAAAAGAAGCGAATTGTGAGTTATGAATATTCGAGATTTTGAGTACTTAGTTGCACTTGCGGAACATAAGCACTTTCGCAAAGCGGCAGAAGCATGTTTTGTTAGCCAACCAACATTGAGTGGACAAATTCGTAAGCTAGAGGATGAACTCGGTACCACGCTTTTAGAGCGAAGCAGCCGTCGCGTTTTGTTTACCGATTCAGGGTTGCAGTTGGTGGAGCAAGCTAAGCGTATCTTAAGTGAAGTGAAAACTTTTAAAGATATGGCGAGTGGTCAGAGCGGAGCAATGACTGGGCCTATGCATATCGGTTTCATCCCGACGGTAGGTCCGTATCTACTACCCAAAATTCTGCCGCAGATAAAAGAAGCATTTCCTGAACTGGAGCTGTTCCTGCACGAAGCTCAAACACATCAGTTGGTGCGTCAATTAGAAGAAGGTAAATTGGACTGCTTGGTCTTGGCTTCGGTTGATGAAACGGCACCTTTTAAAGAAATCGAAGTGTATAACGAGCCGTTAAGCGTTGCGGTGCCATGTGATCATGAGTGGGCCTCTCTCGACCATGTTGATATGTTGGAGTTGAATGGTAAAACCGTTTTAGCGCTAGGAGACGGTCACTGTCTTCGTGATCAAGCGTTAGGTTTCTGTTTTGCTGCCGGAGCGAAAGACGATGAACGCTTTAAGGCAACCAGTTTGGAGACACTGCGGAATATGGTCGCTGCTGGTGCTGGGATTACGTTATTGCCTCAGCTTTCTATCCCCAATGAGAAGCAAAAAGATGGCGTGTGCTATGTACCAGCCGTTAACCCTACGCCTTCGCGCAATATAGTCCTTGTATATCGCCCGGGCTCACCACTGCGTGCAAGGTTTGAAGCTTTGGCGGCGAAGATTAAAGAAGTATTGGCTTCTTATCCTTCATTGAACGCCGCGGCGTAAAAGCCGACATAAAAAAGGGAGAGCGAATGCTCTCCCTTTTGCTTTAGTGATTTAGAAAAGCTCTTCTGCGCCAGAGCCGGAAGAATAAATACTGTCTTCCAAACGGTCTCCAGCGTATTCGGTAGGCTCAGTGCCTTTTTCAAAGTATTCGAACATCGATGTGCTGTCTACTTTGTGCGTTAGCATGCCAGTGTTGCGATCAATACGAACACGAATGATGTTATCTGGAATATTTTTACCTTGCTCAGGTGTTTCTTCTAGTGCAACGCGCATAAAGTCAATCCAAGCGGGTTCTGCGGTTTTCGCACCCGATTCGGCACCGGAAATTTGGCCTTTACCTAGGTTGCTATTAACCGTTGTGCGACCAAGGGCGCGTGAGTGATCATCAAAACCAACCCAAGCAATGGCAACAACACCAGGACCATAGCCGTTGTACCAAGCATCTTTGGAGTCATTCGTTGTACCCGTTTTACCACCGATATCACGACGCCCCAGTTTTTGTGCACGCCAGCCAGTACCGTTCCACCCCGTACCTTCACGCCAGTTACCACCACCCCAAATGTTGCTGTACATCATCTCACGCATCAAGAATGCGTTTTGCTCAGAGATAACTTGTGGAGCATATTGAGGTTCATCATTTTCCAGTGCGTTGTCTGTTGCCAAACCATCAATCGCGACGTCTTGTTCGCCAAACTCATCGGCATAGCGATTGTCTGGCTCATCGCTCATTTGTGGGCAATCCTTATGACAAACGCTTTTTGGATTCGCTTTAAACAGCACTTCACCGAATGCATCTTCCACGCGTTCTACGTAGAACGGTTCGACGTAATAACCTCCGTTCGCAAATACAGAGTAGCCTTGTGCCACTTTCATTGGTGTTAAGCTACCAGCACCGAGCGCGATGGTCTCTGAACGTGGTACTTGGTTAATATCAAAACCAAAACGAGTAAGGTACTGACGTGTTTCATCAAGGCCTACTTCACGCAGCGTACGCACTGCCATCACGTTCTTTGACTGAGCTAAGCCGAGGCGAAGGCGAGTTGGACCGCCATAGGTTGGTGGTGAGTTTTTAGGTCGCCAAGCCGAACCAGAACCTGCGTCCCATTTGTTAATCGGCGCATCGTTGATCAGAGTGGCTAAGGTAAGTCCCTTATCAATTGCAGCTGAGTAGATAAATGGTTTGATACTTGAGCCAACCTGACGCACTGACATAGTGGCACGGTTAAACTTACTATGAACAAAGTTAAAACCACCCACTAACGATAATATCGCACCATTTTCCGGGTTCATCGCGACAAACGCGGTGTTCGCTGTTGGCACTTGGCTCAGTTTCCAGCTTTGTGTCGTGTTGTCATCTTCATTGGTTTCGCTCACTTCGCGAACCCAAACTTGTTGACCCGTCGCTAGCACATCATGCGCTGATTTTGGTGTTGAACCTTGGCGGTTTTCGGTGATGTATTTACGTGCCCAATGCATTCCAGTCCAAGGAATGGTCTGCTCTTCATGGTTTTTAACCCAAACTTGCGCAGTTTTATCATCGACTTTTGTCACGACGGCAGGGTAAAGGTCACCATAAGTTGGTTGCTTCTTAAGGTGCTTTTCTATTTGCTCGCTGTTCCAAGCGGTTTCACCTTCTTTCCAAAGCACTTTCTCCGCACCGCGGTAGCCGTGACGTTCATCGTATGACAGCAGATTATTTACCACGGATGTATTCGCGGCATCTTGCAGTTTAGAGTCCACCGTCATGTAGATATTCAAGCCAGAGGTATAGGCTTCTTCTTCACCGTACTCTTTCACGGCCCATGCACGAGCTAGTTCTGCCACATAAGGAGCTGAAAGTTCAATTTCAGCACTGTGGTAACGCGCCACGATAGGTTCGTTGCGTGCTTCGTCATACTGTTCTTGCGTGATGTATTTTTCATCAAGCATTCGCATTAACACGACGTTACGGCGTTTTGTCGCACGCTCAAGAGAGTAAATTGGGTTCATCGTTGATGGCGCTTTTGGCATCCCTGCGAGTGTCGCAAGTTCGCTTAACGTCAATTCATCAAGGCTCTTACCAAAGTAAACTTGAGCGGCCGCACCAAAACCATATGAGCGGTAACCAAGGAAGATTTTATTGACATAAAGTTCCATGATTTCTTGCTTACTCAGAAGCTGCTCAATGTGGATAGCAATGAAAATCTCTTTAATCTTACGCATGATCTTCTTCTCATTAGATAAGAAGAAGTTACGAGCTAGCTGTTGCGTAATGGTACTTGCGCCCTGCTTGGCTGAACCTGAGATCGCAACTACAACGGCTGCACGAGTGATGCCGATAGGATCGATACCTGGGTGTTCGTAAAAACGGCTATCTTCGGTTGCGATTAGCGCATGAATTAAGTCTTGAGGAATTTCATCATAAGTAACAGGAATACGACGCTTTTCACCGAACTGTGCGATCAGCTTCCCGTCTTGACTAAACACCTGCATAGGTGTTTGTAATTCAACGTCTTTTAGAGTTGCAACATCTGGCAATTCAGGCTTCACGTACTGATAGAAGCCAAATATTGTGGTGACTCCAAGAATTATGCAAATCAATGTTAAAAATAATAAACGCTTTATGAACTTCACCGGAGAATCCCTGATTGGTTGAGGCTGTGTAACGGCAAACCCTTGTACTCTTAGGTCAAAAATTTAGCACATAGAGATATTAACTCTTATTTGGGTGCTAATAACAACCTTTGCACGAAGAAATTTCGGAGCGAGAGTAAGAGATGGATAAGCTAATCGTTACCGGCATCGATATAGGCCATAACAGCCTCAAAGCCGTAGTACTTAAACCCACAGGCAACAATTACGCTCTGTTGGGTTACAAAGAAATATTACTAAAGGAAGGTATTGTCGCTGAAAATAACACTATAAATCATCAAGAAATTGTAAAGACCCTAAAGCTGATTAAAAAAGAACTGCCTTTTGGTGCTAAAAAGGTCGCAATTTCAGTGCCTGATAATTCGGTGATCAGTAAAAAATTGCAAATAGAACAAAACCTTGAAGATAGCGAAGTTGAGTTTGCTGTGATTCAGGCATTTTCTCATCAATCGCCATTCCCTGTCGAAGAGCTGAGTTTAGACTTCGTCCGTCTTCGTGCAGAAGATGGGTTGCGTGGGACTGATAACTATCAAGTGTTTGCGACAAGAAAAGATGTGGTCGATAGTCGCGTGGATGCATTACAAAAATCCGGACTAAAACCCGTTTTAGTGGACGTGCATTCACAAAGTCTTGGTCATATCTGGAAGCTCACCGCCGATCGCTTTCCTGACAAAAATAAGTACTGCTTACTCGATATTGGCACCTCATCGAGCTCCTTTACCATGTTTACCGAACAAGGTGAGCTGTTTCACAAAGAGTTTGCTTGCGGCACACGCGGAGCAAACAGCCCTGTTCAAGATGATTTGATGTCCGATGATGCTCAGGAGAAAACAGAGCTGTTTAATCGCCAAATCGTGGAACGGGTGAAACGTCAGATGCAGCTCTACACCTCAATTAATGGCTCGCAAAATATCAAAGGTATCTGGTTATCAGGGGAAGGAGCTTCGACACCAATGCTCGCGGAAGACTTATCTCAGCAACTGTCACTAGAGTGTGAATTGCTAAACCCGCTAGGGCTATTTGAGATGAAGGTGTCCAAACGTAAACGTCGTGCCGCGGATTGGCAGCATTTCTCTACAGCCGCAGGACTCGCTATTCGTGGCATTCATTGGCTAGGAGGTGCGCGTGCTTTATCGCATTAATTTACTTCCTTGGCGAGAGAACCAAAGAGAAGAGCACCGACGTCGTTTCATTAGCTTGGTCGCGTTAGGCATGTTGGTCGCCATTGGTATTCAATGGGGTATTGGAAAGTTTTTTGAGTACCAACAAGATCAGCAGCAGGAGAGGCTTGATTACCTTACTCACTACATTGCTGAGCTCGACCAGCGTATTGAAGCAATGAAAATCGCCGAGCAAGAGCACAGCAAAATCCTCGAACGTTTAAAAGTGGTTGAAGGGTTACAAAACGGTAGAAACAAAACGACCGAGTTTATGAACTTGATGCCAGCCGTCATTCCTGAAGGTGTATATGTCGACAAGATCAAAATGAATGATCTGGAAATTGAGATCTCGGGGATCTCTGATAGCACTCCAAAACTTGCCACGATGCTGGACAACATGGAGCGTTCGGCCAAGTTG
The DNA here is from genome assembly GCF_003123985.1 of Vibrio sp. T9. Lineage (NCBI taxonomy): Bacteria > Pseudomonadati > Pseudomonadota > Gammaproteobacteria > Vibrionales > Vibrionaceae > Vibrio > Vibrio sp. T9. The sequence goes on along the minus strand of NZ_NIGY01000017.1, from coordinate 24,777 downwards.
AATGATGTAGAAATGCACTCCATCGTTCACGGAAAAGCGCGTTTTGGAAAAGAGTTCCAAACGTTCAAAGTGTCTTTCATGTTCAAAGTGCCGGAGAAGAAAGTGGAGGCCCAGCATGGTTGATTGGCAGGATCTCGAAATAGATGAAATGGCAGAGTGGCCATTGTTGCCTCAGCTTGTGGTTATCGCGCTGCTGATTTTCCTAATTCAAGGTTTTGGCTATTGGTTTTACCTTAAGCCAAAAGAAGAGCAATTGAATAACTTGGTCCAGCAGGAGCAGACGCTCAAGGTGGCATTGAAGATCAAAGCGAACAAAGTAGCAGCATTGCCTCAGCTTCAATCTCAATTGGATGAACTCACCACGCGTTACGAATTATTGCTACAACAACTGCCCGCGCAAAAAGAGTTGGCTACGATGCTCGCTTCGGTGAATGAACTCGGTATCGACAATAAGTTGACCTTTACCCGTATCGACTGGGGTGAAAAGCAATCAGAGCATTTCCTCTATCGTCTTCCTTTAAACATTGAGTTAACGGGAGATTTTCATGACATCGGCCATTTTTCTCAGGCGATAGCAACGCTACCTCGAATCATCACGTTTAAAGATGTGACTTGGCAGCGTGTCAGCCAAGAAAGTGAAACTCTGCACTTTAGGGTACGAGCCAATACCTATCAGTTTAAGCCAGAGGAGACGAACAATGACAAGTAAGCACTTGTTACTGGTACTGATGGGGTCTCTGCTACTTGGATGTCAGGCGAATGATGAGTCATTAACGGATTTTATTCGAGGGGTGGAGAGTCAGGCGCGTCGAGATGTCGAGAAACTTAAGCCTGCAGATAAGTATGTTGCCGTCACGTACGCACCTGAAGTACAGCGTGCGCCCTTTGAGTTACCAAAAGAAGCCACGATCGCCACTCAGCCCGTTGCAAGAAAAGATTGCTGGCAACCTCCTTCAAGAAGGCGCACTGGCAAATTAGAAAAATTCCCATTAAGCCAATTACGTTTGAAAGGAGTTATGGGCATGGGTAATACGGTTTCTGGTCTCGTTCAGGCACCCAACGGCACCGTTTATAAAGTGAAGCCGGGGCAATACCTCGGACGCAACAATGGCAAAGTGACCCATGTCAGCCATTCCTATTTGTTAATTAATGAAACGTTGCCCGACGGCTTAGGGTGTTGGCAGAAGCGTAAAGTTAAGTTGGCTTTGAGATAGCCCCATTTATTTTTGATATTGAGTAATGAAAATGAGACAAGGATTAACACGTACACCAAGGATACTAACTGGGTTCTTCTCCTTATGGTTGTTTGTATTTTTAGCCCCTTTAGTGGCAGCAGAAGAAGTATCGTCTAATGCCTTAAAGAGTATCGATTTTCGCACTAATAAAGATAAAGACGCCGTTATTGTCGTTGAACTGGCGTCACCTGCCGCGATTGTTGATGTCAAACGCGTACAGGAAGGGTTAAGTATCGATTTGCTTAATACTTCGGTAAAAGACGAGCAACTGTATCTCCTAGACGTAAAAGATTTCTCGACTGTGGTTGAAAGCGTAGAGGTGTTTCGCGATACCTCAACTACGCGCTTGGTTGCGCACATCAATGAAGAATATACGCATGATTACCGTTTAACGGGGCGATTCTTGGAAATCAAAGTGGCTAAGATCAAACCCAATGAGAAAGCTCCGGATAAAAGCATTCTAGAAAAAGAAAGCAAGCTCATTTCGATTAACTTCCAAGATATTCCTGTACGTAACGTGTTACAGCTGATTGCTGACTACAACCAGTTCAACTTGGTTGTCTCAGACTCCGTAGAAGGTAACCTCACACTTCGTCTTGATGGTGTTCCGTGGCAGCAAGTGTTGGATATTATTTTGCAAGTTAAGGGGTTAGATAAGCGTGTTGATGGCAACGTGATTCTGGTTGCTCCAACAGATGAGCTTGATCTGCGCGAAAAACAGCAACTCGAAAAGCAGCAGCTAGAACAAACGATGGGAGAGCTTTCGTCTGAAATCATCAAGGTAAACTTCGCTAAAGCATCAGATATTGCAGAGATGATCAACGGAGAAGGGAACATCAGTATGTTGTCTGAGCGAGGCAGTATGACCATTGATGAGCGGACTAACTCGTTATTGATTCGTGAGCTACCTGAAAACATTGAAGTGATTCGAGAAATTATTGAATCTTTGGATATCCCGGTGAAGCAGGTTCAAATTGAAGCGCGTATTGTGACCATCAATGAAGGCAACATGGACGAGTTGGGAATTCGCTGGGGCTTTACCTCTATTAATGGCAATAACACGGTTGGTGGTTCTATCGAAAACAACCTTGCCACGATCGGTTTATATAACGGTGGTGGTGAAGGAGAAGACGGTGGTGACGGTGATGGAGTAGGTATCGATGACTTCCTAAACGTAAACTTAGCTGCAACCAGTCCAAACGCGACCAGCATTGCTTTTCAGGTTGCAAAATTAGGCTCAGACACCTTGTTAGACCTCGAGCTTTCTGCGCTGCAACAAGAGTCCAAAGCTGAGATTATCTCAAGCCCACGTTTGATCACTACCAATAAGAAGCCTGCCTATATCGAACAAGGTACCGAGATTCCTTATCTAGAGTCCTCATCAAGTGGTGCCACGACGGTAACGTTCAAAAAAGCAGTATTGAGTTTGAAGGTGACGCCACAAATTACACCGGATAACCGCCTTGTGTTGGACTTAAGCGTTACGCAAGATAGACCTGGACAAGTCGTGAAAACAGGTACTGGTGAAGCCGTTGCGATTGATACTCAACGTATCGGGACGCAAGTGTTAGTAAATAACGGTGAAACCGTCGTTCTTGGTGGTATTTTCCAGCACAGCATTACTAACTCGGTGGACAAAGTGCCTTTGTTAGGCGATCTGCCACTATTAGGTGCGCTTTTCCGTCGAAGTTATGAAAATGTTGGCAAAAGTGAGCTGTTAATTTTCGTCACCCCTAAGGTGGTGATTCAGTAGTTCTACCTCGTGAAAAACTGATTAAATCAAAAATAAAGTTGCAATAGTGGCACCATGCTTGGATAATTTCGGGTCTTATCACGAATTATCTGTGAGGAACTGGTGCCACAAGCCTTGTAGAACAGCGATTTAGCTGTGTTTTCTTGTGGCGATCTTATTGAATCAATGTTGTAAATTACTGCTAAACATGGCTGAGAAACGTAATATTTTCCTTGTTGGCCCAATGGGCGCCGGCAAAAGTACAATTGGTAGACATCTAGCACAGCAACTGCATATGGAGTTTGTTGACTCCGATACAGTGATCGAAGAACGCACTGGTGCAGACATCTCTTGGGTTTTTGATGTAGAAGGTGAAGAAGGCTTCCGCAAGCGTGAAGAAGCGGTACTTGAAGACCTAACACAAGAGCAAGGCATCGTGCTTGCGACTGGCGGTGGCTCTGTTAAGAGCAAAGAAAACCGTAATCGTCTTTCGGCACGTGGTGTTGTTGTTTACTTAGAAACGACGATTGAAAAGCAACTTGCGCGCACAAACCGTGACAAGAAGCGTCCTCTACTTCAAACGGACAACCCTCGCGAAGTATTGGAGCAATTAGCTGAAGAACGTAATCCTCTGTATGAAGAAGTAGCGGATTACACTGTTCGCACTGACGATCAGAGTGCAAAAGTGGTAGCCAACCAGATCGTAAAAATGCTAGAAGAGAGATAAGTTTTTATCTTTTTTTTAATTGGAGCAAACCGATGGAACGGATTACGGTCAACCTAGCTGAGCGTAGCTACCCAATCTCTATTGGCGCCGGGTTATTTGAGGACCCGGCGTACCTCTCTCAAGTTCTCTCAAACAAAAATGCAAAACAAAAAGTTGTTGTGATCAGTAATGTCACAGTGGCGCCTTTGTATGCTGACAAAATTTTAAAGCAACTCGAGCAGCTCGGTTGTAGTGCATCCTTGTTAGAATTGCCTGACGGCGAACAGTACAAAAACTTGGATGTGTTTAACCAAGTGATGAACTTCCTCCTCGAGGGGAATTACGCTCGTGATGTTGTGATCATCGCGTTAGGTGGTGGCGTTATTGGCGACCTTGTGGGTTTTGCTTCTGCCTGTTACCAGCGTGGGGTCGACTTTATTCAAATACCAACGACATTACTATCTCAAGTGGATTCTTCGGTGGGTGGAAAAACCGCGGTTAACCATCCGTTGGGTAAGAACATGATAGGTGCGTTTTACCAACCTAAAGCCGTGATCATCGATACCAACTGTTTATCGACGTTGCCTGAGCGTGAATTCGCAGCAGGTATCGCAGAAGTCATTAAGTACGGCATCATTTACGATGCAGACTTTTTTGTATGGTTGGAAGAAAACCTTGAACGCTTGTACGCGTTGGATGAAGAAGCGCTAACTTATGCCATTGCACGTTGCTGTGAAATAAAAGCGGAAGTGGTGGCTCTGGATGAGAAAGAATCGGGCATCCGCGCTCTGCTCAACTTAGGTCACACCTTTGGTCATGCGATTGAAGCTGAGCTTGGCTACGGCAATTGGCTGCATGGTGAAGCGGTTTCTGCTGGCACGGTTATGGCGGCCAAAACTTCGCATCTGCGCGGTCTTATCTCAGCAGAGCAATTTGAGCGTATTGTTGCGATTTTGCGTCGTGCCAAACTGCCTGTTCATACTCCAGAAAGTATGAGCTTCGATGACTTCCTCAAACATATGATGCGAGATAAAAAAGTCCTCTCTGGTCAATTAAGATTAGTTCTACCTACAGGCATTGGTAGTGCTGAGGTCATTGCTGATACGACACAAGACGTACTCAAACAGGCGATAGACTTCGGTCGCGATATTTAACCTTGTAATGGCGCCTTTGGGCGTCATTCTTGTAGTGTATTAAGGTTATTAGATGAGTGTTGCTCACGTTCTGGAATTAGATTCTCAAATCGAGTTGCTTGATAGGTTAGGATTGCTGACTAATTTTGGTTCCAATTTCATTGCGATTAATGGTCATGATGGTTATGGAAAATCTTGGTTAGCGCAGCGATACCTTGAAGTGGGTGCCAGTAACAAGAATCAATGTTTGTTACTTTGTCATTCTAATCAAGATGATGTGCAGCGCCGCATCCTTATTTTGAGTCAACTGGTTTCGGACGCATTGTTTAATCAGCAAGAGCCTTTACTTGATAGCCTCGAAAGACTATTGGGTGATGAGCCTTGTGATATCGCGATTGTGGTTGATGATGCGCATTTATTAAGTGAGACGCTCGTTTCAGAGCTTTGGATGCTGGTTTTAGAGGCGCATCATAAGCCGAATTGGACCATCAATGTCTTATTATTTACGCAGTCTGGGCGCTTAGAAGGATTGCTGTCACGTCTCAGTTACGGACAAGAGATAAAGCCTGTTGAGCTTGATATTGATATGTTGTCCGAAGTGGAAGCCCGTCGTTTCTTTGAATCACTTGTTGCGCGCTATGTTGATGATGAGGCGGAGAAGCGGGTTCGAGATGCATTTAAAAAAGTTGACCCAGTACCGGGTGACATCATGGCGTTAGGAGAGATGAAAGTGGAAAAAAGGATCATTATCCGCTCGATTGTCGGTTCACCGCTGAATATTGCGTTAGTGGTATTAGCATTACTGTTGCTTGCTGCTGGTGGCTATTGGTGGATGTATAATCAACCAAGCCCTGATGATAAAGCGCAGCAAATTGCTGGTAGTTTAGAGCAAACGGCTATTCCAACTTTTGAAGAGTCAGGAATCAGTGCTGCGCAGTCTTCACTACAATCTGTGACTGATGACACTAGCAGTGGCCTTGATGGCTCTGGCGCGATTGATGATTCTGATTCATTACCGCCAGCAGTAACGGAAGAAGTGGCGAGCGTTGGCAGTGATGACAATCAACAGAGAGTGGTGATTGAGTCGAATGTGGTCGATGCATTGCTTGAAGGTAAAGCTGATTCAGCAGACACAAAAGCGATTGATGATGTCGTGGGCGTTGAGAAGCAAGACGCCACTGATGAAACCAGCTCACCCTTAATAAAAGTCGTAAAACCAAATCAAGGTATGACGCAAACTTCTGCTCAGCCAGAAGAAGACGGTGCGAAGCAGTCTGTGGTTAAGTTTTCATTTGCTCGCGAAGAATTAAAAGCACTATCACCAAGAGCCTATACACTGCAGCTTGCTGCTATGACGTCAATGGACGATGTACAAGCCTTCCTCGATGAGCATCAGCTGAATAATCAAGTACGAATTTATCCTACCGTTCGCAATGACACCGAGTGGTATATCATCACATACCAAGATTATCCGACAATTCAAATGGCTCGCGATGCCGTTGCAAGCTTGCCTGATTCGGTTAAGTCGGTGAGTCCTTGGGCAAAATCACTCCGTCAGGTTCATCGCGAAATTGATCGAGTGAAATAAACCTGAGCTTCGCTGAAAAATATGTTACATTCCGCAGCCTTAATTTTTGGTCGATAGATAGAGCAGTAGATGAAAAAGCAACGAGCCTTTCTTAAATGGGCAGGAGGAAAATACGGACTGGTTGAAGACATCCAACGTCATTTACCGCCGGCTCGAAAGCTAGTTGAACCTTTTGTTGGCGCGGGCTCAGTGTTTCTGAATACCGACTATGACCATTACCTACTGGCAGATATCAATCCAGATCTGATCAATCTGTACAACCTACTAAAAGAGCGCCCTGAAGAGTATATCTCTGAAGCGAAGCGTTGGTTTGTCGCCGAGAATAACCGTAAAGAAGCTTACTTACACATTCGCGCTGAGTTTAATAAAACCGATGACGTGATGTACCGCTCTTTAGCGTTTTTGTACATGAACCGCTTTGGTTTTAATGGTCTATGCCGTTACAACAAAAAAGGCGGTTTTAACGTTCCGTTCGGTTCATATAAAAAGCCTTACTTCCCAGAGGCGGAATTGGAGTTTTTTGCCGAAAAAGCCAAGAAAGCCACGTTCGTTTGTGAAGGTTATCCAGAAACTTTTCGCCGAGCACGTAAGGGGAGTGTGGTGTATTGCGATCCTCCTTATGCACCGCTTTCAAACACGGCAAATTTCACCTCATACGCAGGTAATGGTTTCACGTTGGATGACCAGGCTGCATTAGCCGACATTGCTGAAAGAACGGCGACTGAGCGTGGTATTCCGGTTCTGATTTCTAACCACGACACTACGTTGACGCGTCGGTTGTATCACGGTGCAGATCTCAATGTAGTAAAAGTAAAGCGCACCATTAGCCGCAATGGCAGTGGTCGTAATAAAGTCGATGAGCTGCTTGCGCTTTTTCATGCCCCTGAGATGGATAAACCAAGCTCTTAGTTCTCACACTATTAAATCTAAATAGTGGATCTCCCCACTGGCTTCGGTAGAATTGCGCGCAGATTGTTTGCTCATTACTACTGAGGTCAGGTATGAAAGATTTTCTTATTGCTCCATCCATTTTATCGGCAGATTTTGCTCGTCTCGGTGAAGATGTCGAGAAAGTACTCGCAGCGGGTGCGGATGTGGTGCATTTCGACGTTATGGATAACCACTATGTACCAAACCTGACTTTTGGTGCACCTGTGTGTAAAGCACTACGCGATTACGGCATCACCGCACCAATCGATGTTCACCTAATGGTGAAACCGGTTGACCGCATTATTCCTGATTTCGCAAAAGCGGGTGCGTCGATGATTACATTCCATGTGGAAGCTTCTGATCATGTAGACCGTACACTGCAGTTAATTAAAGAGCACGGCTGTCAGGCTGGTGTGGTACTAAACCCAGCAACGCCACTTGCGAGCCTTGAGTTCATCATGGACAAAGTCGACATGATTCTACTGATGTCGGTTAACCCTGGCTTTGGTGGTCAATCATTCATTCCTCACACGCTAGATAAACTGCGTGCAGTTCGTAAGATGATCGATGAGTCTGGTCGAGATATCCGTTTAGAAATTGATGGCGGTGTGAAGGTTGACAACATTCGTGAAATCGCAGAAGCGGGCGCAGACATGTTCGTTGCAGGCTCGGCAATTTTCGGTCAGCCAGATTACAAACAAGTGATCGACCAAATGCGCACGGAGCTGGCTGAAGTAAAATAAGCCCCGATATACGCGCGATAATACCCTGATTTTAAAGGCTGTCACTTTATTGGTAGCCTTTGTTATTTCTAACGTTGGATGAAATAAAATATCCCCTGCGTTGAGCAAATAATCACTTGCCTATTTTGCGCCCTTTCTGTACTATTCGTGCTCCTTAAACTCAGTCAATTATCTTTAGTTCCTTGCTTCCTCTGGACGACTGAGCCATTTGTGGAAGCTGAATAATCCGTAAGGAGCAACCAATGCGTCATTACGAAATCGTATTCATGGTGCACCCAGATCAAAGCGAGCAAGTTGCTGGCATGATCGAGCGTTACACTGGTTCAATCACTGAAGCTGGCGGTAAAATCCACCGTCTAGAAGACTGGGGCCGTCGTCAACTGGCTTACCCAATCAACAAGCTTCACAAAGCTCACTACGTTCTTATGAACGTTGAAGCTGACCAAGCTGTAATTGATGAGCTAGAAACTGCTTTCCGTTTCAACGATGCAGTTCTACGTAACATGATCATGCGTACTAAAGCAGCGATCACTGAGCAATCTATCATGCTTAAGCAAAAAGAAGAGCGTGCTCCACGTCGTGAAGAGCGTTCTGAAGCTAAGCCTGAAGCTAAGTCAGAAGCTGCTGAGTAAGTTTTCTTATGGCCAATCGAATGGAGCTGAGCGGCACCATTGCCAAACCGCCCATTCGTAGTAAAAGCCCTGGTGGCATTGAACACTGTCGGTTTTGGCTGGAGCATCGCTCTACTATTATCGAAGCTGACTTACCTCGACAAGTTTATTGTCGTATGCCGGTAGTCGTCAGCGGGCTTGGGTCACAAGCACTAACTCAGAATTTAGTTCAAGGCAGTAACATTAAGGTAAGTGGTTTTGTCACTTATCAAACCGGCCGAAATGGCGTGGGAAAATTAGTGTTACACGCCGACAACATTACTCAAATTTAAGATCAGGAGATAGCCCATGGCTCGTTTCTTCCGTCGTCGTAAATTCTGCCGTTTCACTGCAGAAGGCGTACAAGAGATTGATTACAAAGACGTAGCAACTCTTAAAAACTACATCACTGAAGCTGGTAAAATCGTACCTAGCCGTATCACTGGTACAAGCGCTAAGTACCAGCGTCAACTAGCACGTGCTATCAAGCGTTCACGCTACCTAGCTCTACTACCGTACACTGACAAGCATCAGTAATCGGTTCATTTTATTAAGAAAGAGGATTAAGCAATGCAAGTTATTCTACTTGATAAAATTGGTAACCTAGGTGGTCTTGGCGATACTGCAAACGTTAAATCTGGCTACGCTCGTAACTTCCTTATCCCACAAGGTAAAGCAGTTATGGCAACTAAAGCTAACGTTGAAATGTTTGAAGCTCGTCGTGCTGAACTAGAAGCTAAAGTTGCTGAGCAACTAGCTGCTGCAGAAGCTCGCGCAGAGAAAGTTAACGCTCTAGAAGCTGTAGTTATCGCTTCTAAAGCTGGTGACGAAGGCAAACTATTCGGTTCTATCGGTACTCGTGACATCGCTGACGCTATCACAGCTGCAGGCGTTGAAGTTGCTAAGAGCGAAGTTCGCCTTCCTGAAGGTGCTCTACGTACAACTGGTGAGTTCGAGATCAGCGTTCAACTTCACTCTGAAGTTTTCGCAACTGTGAACCTACAAGTTGTTGCTGCTGAGTAATTCAGTATCAAGACGAAATACTAAAAAGCACCTCTTCGGAGGTGCTTTTTTTATTTCTAAAACTGGGAGAAAAAACGGGTTAAAAAGCGAAGAGTAAATTAACGGAAAATACGCTATCCGCTTTGCTTAAGCCTTCAGGCACTTTATCGTGATACTGACGAGAGTGTGCCAGTTTCAGTGCAATATCTTCAGTAATATCATTGGTCACGCTGAGTTCACTATCGGCCCGAGTGTTACTTTTACCTGTTACCAACGTAATATCAGCCGCGAAACTCAAATTATCTAGTGCGTGCCAAGTCGTATTGATATTCCCTCGAAAAATGCCTTCTCGAACGATATCGGGAAAGACAATGTCGTCATCATCGATCTCATCTAAATTTGGTTCTTGATAACGAAAACCAGGACCAACTTCTACCTCTAAAATGAAGTTTTCAGTGTAGGAAAACTGGTAACCCAAACCACCTGATAAGGTGTAGTCTTTAAAATAGGCACTGTAACGAGAATCCACCCCTTTAAAGCTGCCATACAAATACGTTTTAGGACCTAACTTGTAGTCACTCTGTAGGGCGTAGGTGGATGAGCGTTTGTCTTCTTCACCGTCTTTGTACAAGTTGTAGTACTTCCATTCACCATTAGAACGGTGTCGACCTGACGTATATTCAGCACTCAAACGAGCATTCAGGGAACGAGAGTCCGTGTTACCTGTGTGAGCTTGATAGCCGAACTCCACCTCGGTTTTTAATGGGTCGGGCACATCAATATTTTGCTCTGGCTGTACTGATTCGTCAGCATACGATGCACTAGCGCATAGTAAGCTAAAGCTAAGTAACCAGTATCGGGACACATCAACCTCGAACGTAATTAAAAAGGAGGGGCATGATACTGATACAGATATTTTGTTGGGTCAATGGTAGGTTAATTTTTATTAGAGCTGGGCGGAAGAACCAGGCTATTACTTGTGCGGTTCGCATGTTGATTTCTTAACAAGTAATTGTCTCTTCGGGGAAGCATCTCAGTTAGGTTAAGGTTATAATCGTGGGTCAATAGTAGTTATCGAGCAAAGTCATGGCGGAAAACAGAAATCGCAAACCTTCAGACAGTCAGGTCGACGCAATCAAAGTGCCACCTCACTCACTAGAAGCCGAGCAATCAGTAATTGGTGGTCTTTTACTGGACAATGAACGTTGGGACACCGTTGCCGAACGTGTTGTAAGCAGTGATTTCTATAGTCGTCCGCATCGCCTAATTTTTGAAGGTGTAAAAACCATTCTTGAAGCGGGCAAGCCTCTCGATCTTATTACTTTATCGGAATACCTGGAGCGTCACGAGCAATTAGAAGATGTGGGCGGTTTTGCTTACCTTGCAGATTTGGCGAAAAACACGCCAAGCGCCGCTAACATTAATGCGTACGCTGATATTGTTGCCGAACGTGCGATTGTCCGTGGTTTGATCGGTGTCGCGAATGAGATTGCGGATGCGGGTTACGACCCTCAAGGTCGAAGTTCGGAAGATCTGATTGATATGGCGGAGAGTAAAGTTTTCGCCATCGCTGAGTCACGAACCAGTGAAAACGAAGGGCCACAAAATGTTGATAACATCCTCGAAAAGACGTTAGAACGTATCGAGTTGTTATATAAAACGCCGCAAGATGGTGTAACGGGTGTCGACACAGGTTTCACTGACCTCAATAAGAAAACCGCAGGTTTGCAAGGTTCTGATTTGGTGATTGTCGCGGCGCGTCCATCGATGGGTAAAACGACCTTTGCGATGAACTTGTGTGAAAATGCGGCCATGCAACAAGAGAAGCCTGTGCTTATTTTCTCGCTAGAGATGCCAGCCGAGCAGTTGATGATGCGTATGTTGGCCTCTTTGTCTCGCGTTGACCAAACCAAGATCCGTACGGGTCAGCTGGATGACGAAGACTGGGCGCGTATTTCTTCTACTATGGGTATCTTGATGCAGAAGAAAAACATGTACATTGATGACAGCTCCGGTCTAACTCCGACCGAAGTGCGTTCACGCGCTCGCCGTATCGCACGTGAACATGGCGGTCTGTCGATGATCATGGTCGACTACCTTCAGCTTATGCGCGTGCCTGCACTCTCTGATAACCGTACGCTGGAAATCGCGGAGATTTCACGCTCTCTGAAAGCGTTGGCAAAAGAGCTGAATGTGCCCGTCGTGGCGCTGTCTCAGCTTAACCGTTCCCTAGAGCAACGTTCAGATAAACGCCCAGTAAACTCGGACTTGCGTGAGTCGGGCTCTATCGAACAGGATGCCGACTTGATCATGTTCATCTACCGTGACGAGGTGTATCACCCAGATAGCCCATACAAAGGCACGGCAGAAATCATCATTGGTAAGCAACGTAACGGTCCTATCGGCTCTGTGCGTCTCACCTTCCAAGGTCAACACTCGCGCTTTGACAACTATGCGGGTCCTGCATTCGATATTGATGATGAGTAACCCTATGAGCTATATGAAAGCGGCCAAGGCGTGCATTGATTTGTCTGCGTTGCAGCACAACTTACAGCGCGTGAAAGCGCAAGCGCCCCAAAGTAAAGTGATGGCTGTAGTGAAGGCCAATGGCTATGGTCACGGATTACGTCACGTTGCAAAACATGCCAACCATGCGGATGCCTTTGGCGTAGCTCGCATTGAAGAAGCGTTGCAACTGCGCGCTTGTGGAGTAGTAAAGCCAATTCTATTGCTAGAAGGTTTTTACTCCCCAGGTGACTTACCTGTTCTTGTGACGAACAACATTCAAACCGTGGTGCATTGTGAAGAGCAGCTTATCGCTTTGGAGCAAGCCGACCTTGAAACTCCGGTTGTCGTGTGGCTTAAGATTGACAGTGGGATGCACCGTCTTGGCGTTCGCCCTGAGCAATATGATGAGTTTGTCACGCGGTTGAAAGAGTGTCCAAACGTAGCCAAGCCGTTACGTTACATGAGTCACTTTGGCTGTGCAGATGAGCTGGATAGCCATATCACTCCCCAACAGATTGAGCTGTTTAAGTCGTTGACCTCTGGTTGTCAGGGGGAGCGTTCACTTGCGGCATCTGCGGGGTTGTTGGCATGGCCTCAAAGCCATTTGGATTGGGTTCGTCCGGGTATCATCATGTATGGTGTATCGCCATTTGATGACAAGACCGCACAAGATCTGGGGTATCAACCCGTGATGACACTTAAATCCCATCTTATTGCGGTACGTGAAGTTAAGAAGGGCGAAAGTGTTGGCTACGGCGGTATGTGGACCAGTAAGCGAGATACAAAAGTCGGTGTCATCGCAGTAGGGTATGGCGACGGTTACCCAAGAAGTGCCCCGAACGGCACTCCGGTTTGGGTAAATGGTCGTAAAGTACCTATCGCAGGTCGAGTTTCTATGGATATGCTGACGGTCGATTTGGGACCAGATGCAACGGATAAAGTCAGCGACGAAGCGATTCTTTGGGGGAAAGAGCTCCCAGTAGAAGAAGTGGCGGGTCACATTGGTACCATTGCGTATGAACTCGTGACTAAGCTAACGCCTCGCGTCGAGATGGAGTACTCAAAATAAACAGCGAAAGGCTAACCTAAGGTTAGCCTTTGTTTTATCTACTCACCGTTAATCGTAGCAATAACGCGGCGGCCGCCGCCAAAGTCTCGGTGCTCACCCAAGTAAATGCCCTGCCATGTTCCTAAAGCTAATCGACCATTTTGGATTGGTATCGTCACACTACTGCCAAGCAGGGATGCTTTAATGTGTGCTGGCATGTCGTCATCACCCTCATAGGTGTGCTGATAATAAGGAGCACGCTCTGGTACAAACTTGTTGAAATGCGCTTCCATGTCCATACGCACGGTTGGATCAGCATTCTCATTTAAGGTCAAACTGGCGGAGGTATGCTGAATAAATAGGTGTAATAAACCTACTGAAAGCTCGTTTATGTGTGGTAATTGTTGTTCAATTTCATCAGTTATTAGGTGAAAACCGCGGCTTCTCGCTTTTAATTGCAGTGTTTTTTGTGCCCACATACGTGTTCCTTTGGAAATTTATAAATTGACGTCTATCCTATTCCAATTAGAGCCTGTCATTAGTAAGTGATATGATTCTTACCATCGTAAATGAATTGTTCATTTTCAGGGCAGGGAACGTGACCTAACTCAATGTGAGTGTAAATACTCTCAGTCATAATTGGCACCTGAAAAAAAATTACAAAGACTTGTTTTGTGGCAATTCGCCCAAACATCTAATTAATATTCTATTTGCTAAATCGGGGATTCCACAGTTTTCGCTAGACTGTAAGGAATGGAACCTACTGTAACATCGGGATAAAGACCATGTTGAAAAATATCAATCCAACGCAAACACAAGCTTGGAAAGCGCTAACGGCGCATTTCGAATCTGCACAAGATATGGATCTTAAAGAGTTATTTGCTCAAGACGCAGCGCGTTTCGACAAATACTCTGCACGTTTCGGCTCAGACATCCTAGTCGATTACTCAAAGAACCTCATCAATGAGGAAACTCTGAAGCACCTGTTCGCTCTTGCGAACGAGACTGAGCTGAAATCTGCAATTGAAGCGATGTTCAGTGGCGAAGCGATCAACCAAACAGAAGGTCGCGCTGTTCTTCACACTGCACTACGTAACCGCACGAACACTCCAGTAATGGTAGACGGCGAAGACGTAATGCCAGCAGTGAACGCGGTTCTAGAAAAAATGAAATCATTCACTGACCGCGTTATTGGCGGTGAGTGGAAAGGTTACACTGGTAAAGCAATTACAGATATCGTGAACATCGGTATCGGTGGTTCTGACCTTGGCCCTTACATGGTGACGGAAGCACTAGCACCGTACAAAAATCATCTAAATCTTCACTTCGTATCTAACGTTGATGGTACTCACATCGTTGAAACGTTGAAGAAAGTTAACCCAGAAACGACGTTATTCTTGATCGCGTCTAAGACGTTCACAACGCAAGAAACCATGACTAACGCGCACACCGCACGTGATTGGTTCTTAGAGTCAGCGGGCGATCAAGCTCACGTGGCTAAGCACTTTGCTGCACTTTCAACGAATGCGACAGCCGTGTCTGAATTCGGTATTGATACAGCGAACATGTTCGAATTCTGGGACTGGGTTGGTGGCCGTTACTCACTATGGTCTGCAATCGGTTTATCAATCGCATTAGCGGTAGGTTACGACAACTTCGTTGAGCTGCTTGAAGGTGCTCACGAGATGGACAAGCACTTCGTATCAACAGACCTAGAAAGCAACATCCCTGTGATCCTTGCGCTTATCGGTATTTGGTACAACAACTTCCACGGTGCGGAATCAGAAGCTATCTTACCTTACGATCAGTACATGCACCGTTTCGCGGCGTACTTCCAGCAAGGTAACATGGAATCAAACGGTAAATACGTTGACCGTGAAGGCAATGCTGTGACTTACCAAACGGGCCCTATTATTTGGGGTGAACCAGGTACCAACGGTCAGCACGCGTTCTACCAACTGATTCACCAAGGCACTAAGCTGATCCCATGTGACTTCATTGCACCTGCAATCAGCCACAACCCAGCTAGCGATCATCACCAAAAACTGATGTCCAACTTCTTTGCGCAAACTGAAGCACTAGCGTTTGGTAAGAGTGAAGAAACCGTGAAAGAAGAGTTGGTGAAAGCAGGTAAGAACGCTGAAGAAGTGGCAGCGATTGCGCCATTCAAAGTGTTTGAAGGTAACCGTCCAACAAACTCTATCCTAGTGAAGCAAATCACGCCTCGTACGCTAGGTAACTTGATCGCAATGTACGAACACAAAATCTTCGTACAAGGTGTTATCTGGAACATCTTCAGCTTTGACCAATGGGGCGTGGAGCTAGGTAAACAACTGGCTAACCAAATCCTACCTGAGCTTGCAGACGAGTCTCAAATCAGCTCGCATGACAGCTCAACAAATGGTCTAATCAACGCATTTAAAGCGTTCAAAGCTTAATGTTTGGTTTGAATAGATAAAGAAAAGGTCAGCAAATGCTGACCTTTTTTATTGCCTGAGGCAAAAAAAATAGGTTGGCCAGTGCCAACCTATTTTTTTCTCTTTTATTCGAAGCAAATTTCGATAAAGGCATTTCCCCATTGGGAAGAGAAAGGCATGATGATGATTGAGCCCTCACACTTGTGGCGAATCGTATGGCCTCGGCCAGAAACCACTACGGGTGTTGCCATATCAAAATCAAAACCACTTTCCGCCAGAATGCGTTTCGCACCACCAGTAACCATGTTGGTGATCTCACCCACCATATCGGTGACCTCTTCATTGAGTCCATTTGGACGCTCACCAAGCATGTTCTGCATGATTTCTAGAGCTAGCGCTTCATCAAAGGTAATCGACATTGAACCACGAGTTTGTGGACCTACCATGCCAATCAGACCAGAAACGTCACCTCGTGCGATCTCATCTTTTTTGATTCGCGGTTTTTGTGGCTTCAGCTCAAGAGAAGCCATGGTTTTTAGCACGTTCATTAAAGAAGCTAAAAACGGGTTTACAAATTCAGCGCGCATAACGTTCTTCTATACTTTTTCTTTCGTCTCGGAGGAACAGGCCTGGCATTCACCATGAGTTTCAATAACTTGGTTGGTCAGTTTGAATCCATGCTTCTCGGCGTTTTCGGCTAACAAGGATATCAGCGTCTCATCTTCGAGTTCAACGACATCACCACATTTATCGCAAATTAGTAATTGGAAAAAGTGCTGCTGAGTATTGAAAGAACAACAAGTAATAAAGCTATTTGTCGATTCCACTCGGTGGATGAAGCCTTGCTCTAGGAGAAAATCTAATGCTCGATAAACAGTGGGAGGCTTAGCCTGAGGCTCACTCTCTTTTAGTTGCTCCAATAGCTCATACGCACTTGAGGCGCGGCGATTAGAACAAATGAGTTCAAATACGCGTCGGCGTTGCGGAGTCAATCGTACTCCACGCTCTGCGCAGATACTTTCAATTTGTTCAATGATTGTTGGGTTCAAACCTTTCACCATAACTATCGGACGTGCTCTATGATAAATCATTTCTATACGAAGTTCGTTTAGAAATGCTTCATTTTACCCACTATCAGAACGAAAATCATGAATTAAAGCAAGTCGGTGGTGGTGTGAAGTCGGAATAGTCATCACAGAATGAATCAACGAGTGACGAATTCGTATTACTGCTGCATATTCCTAAGCATTTGGCTAGCCAGACAACCAAATCATTCTCGCTGAAACTAGCACCTAGAGGTGCTTGGGTATACAATACCCGACTTATTTTTTGAGCGTACTGCTGCGCTCGACCTTGGCAACATAAAAACGGGTGTTTATATCATGACTCATTCTTGCAGGCTCTCCGTAGCACCAATGCTCGACTGGACCGATCGTCATTGTCGCTACTTCCATCGCTTAATGACCAAAGAAACCCTGCTGTACACTGAAATGGTGACGACAGGTGCGATCATTCATGGAAAAGGAGATTTCCTGGCTTACAACGAAGAAGAGCATCCGTTGGCCCTTCAGTTGGGTGGTTCAAACCCAGAAGACTTGGCAAAGTGTGCCAAACTGGCTCAAGAGCGTGGCTATGATGAGGTTAACCTCAATGTGGGTTGCCCGTCTGACCGTGTACAAAACGGTCGCTTTGGTGCTTGCCTAATGGCGGAACCACAGTTGGTTGCGGATTGTGTCGCTGCAATGAAGGACGTGGTTGATATTCCTGTGACAGTCAAGACTCGTATTGGTATTGATGATCAAGATTCTTACGAGTTCCTAACGGATTTCATTTCTATTGTTTCAGAAAAGGGTGGCTGTGAGCAGTTCACTATCCATGCACGTAAAGCTTGGTTAAGTGGTTTAAGCCCAAAAGAAAACCGCGAGATCCCACCATTGGATTACCCACGCGCTTACCAATTGAAGCAAGACTTCTCACACCTAACGATTGCGATTAACGGTGGCGTGAAATCATTAGAAGAAGCAAAAGCACATCTTCAGCATCTTGACGGTGTGATGATTGGTCGTGAAGCATACCAAAGCCCATATTTACTGGCATCGGTAGACCAAGAGTTGTTTGGCTCTAATGCTCCAGTGAAGAAACGCAGCGAAATTGTTGAAGAGATGTATCCATACATTGAAGCGCAATTAGCGAAAGGTGCGTACCTTGGTCATATTACCCGCCACATGTTAGGTTTGTTCCAAAGCATGCCCGGTGCTCGTCAATGGCGTCGTCATATCAGTGAAAATGCGCACAAACCAGGTTCTGGTCTAGAAGTGCTGCAAGACGCGTTAGCGAAGATTCCAAAAGAATTGAATGTGTAAAATTCACCAGTGGTTGGCTAAAATTACCAACTAAAGAACAAGTAAGCCAGAGTGCAGAAATGCCTCTGGCTTTATTTTTGAATAAAAATCATTGTGTTATCGTCATCTTGGTAAGTTGGTATGGAAACTGCTCTGTTTATTAAAAACAAATGGAGAAGTGATTATGTTGGAGCTAATCTTTATTTTAGTCTTTGCGGCGACCCTATTGGTTACCGGTATCACAATGATGACCGTATTCGCAGCAACCGGTATTGCGTTAGTTGTGATGTTTTTACTGGGAATGGTCGGAGCGGTACTCAAACTATTGCCATGGTTAATCGTGATTGCATTGGG
Source organism: Vibrio sp. T9 (assembly GCF_003123985.1). Classification (NCBI taxonomy): domain Bacteria; kingdom Pseudomonadati; phylum Pseudomonadota; class Gammaproteobacteria; order Vibrionales; family Vibrionaceae; genus Vibrio; species Vibrio sp. T9. Next base: position 6,389 of record NZ_NIGY01000017.1, on the reverse strand, counting down.
TGTTTGGTTCTTCAAGAATTACGTTGCCCAGCCCCGCTATAAATAACGAGTGACATGATTTAGTTGATAGAGAGACGTGAGAGTATGGTATATTTCCTCTCACGTCTTCAACGTGAACATCAGCTATCTCGGAGTACACACTACATGACAAATAAAGCGACCATCGCTTTAACAGCATTATCGTTGGCAGTATCTTTTCCTGTTTTTGCAGAATATTCTGTATCGACGAAAGTCGGCGCAGAGATCTGGGCTGCTGACACTAAAGTAAATGAAGTAAGACGAGATAGCAGCACAACAGGCGCATTTTACGCGGCGATTGAACATGATGTTAAATACGTTCCTAATGCGCGCCTTCGTTACTCAAGTGTTGATGCGGATTACATGGGGTTCGATAAGCTCGATTTCACCATGTACTACCAAGTTCTGGAGCATGATTTATTGCATTTTGATGCGGGTGTTACATTCAGTAATTTAAGTGACACTAAATACATTGATGCTGGCTCAAACAAGCGTATAGAAGAGTTTGATGAGCTGATTTGGGCTTGGTACGGTTACGCAGAGATTCAAGTTCCGGACACAAATTTTGATGTGATTGGTGAGATAAACTTTGGTGACAACAAAGGTATCAAAAGCACTGATTTCATGGCAGGTGTTCAATACCATGTACCGCTCGAAAAAGCTCAACTGGCTTTTCGTGGTGGTTACCGCGTGATTGATTTGGAGTCCGAGAAATTCATGTCGGATCTAGGGAAAGAGTTTATTTTTGCTAACGGCTTTTTTGTGAGTGCAGAATACGCATTCTAAATGCAGCCAGATTAGATACTCGATTTTTTTAAAACGTCGCTTTATAAGCGGCGTTTTTTTATATCACTTCATTATATCCAATCGAATTTTCTGCCTATTTTGCTGACTTAGACCATGCTTACCTAGGAGCAATGTGAAAGTTAAAGCAGGGATAGCGATGACAATAAACGAACTAAGACATCTATTCCGTGAAAACCAGCTTGTCGAAGCGATTATTGAACCTGCAATCCAAGAGGGTGGCTGGGTTGTGGAGTTCAGACATGCGCGCGGTGGTTTTGTTTTTCTGACGGACAGTCATGGTGAAGAATGTCTTTATGAAGATTTGGATGCAGCGTCAAAATCGGCAATGGCAGTAGGCTTTCAACAAGTCCGCATTGAAGATCGATGAGCAAAAAGTAAGCCGTTCTTACTTCCAAAAAGTTATAAAACATTCACTTCTATTCTTTCTTGTTATTAAGGAGAGTGGGTACTCTATCGTCACGCAATGAATAGGGATGTCGTGATAATGTCTTTTCAAAAGAATGAGTATTCTCACAAGAATGTGTCTGAAGATAATAATGGGCAAGGAGGAACTCCTCCAATCGCAAGCCCTCTGAATGACCAACAAATTAGCTCACTCCAACAAACTGTCTCTGAGTTGTCTTCACAGCAACTTGCTTGGGTCAGTGGGTATTTTTGGGGATTAGCTCAAAATCAACCAAATACAGCGGTAACGCCAATTGCACAAGCGACGGCAGCCGTATCAGCGAAGCCAGCAGGTAAGTTGAGTATTATTTTTGCTTCCCAAACTGGCAACGCTAAAGGCGTTGCTGAAGCTCTAGAACAGGAAGCAAAAGCAGAAGGAATTGCTGTCGAACTTTTTGATGCAAGTGATTACAAAGGTAAAAACTTAGCCAAAGAAACACATGTCATTATTGTGGCATCGACGAACGGCGAAGGCGAAGCACCAGATAACGCTATAGAGCTACACGAGTTTTTGCAATCTAAGAAAGCTCCTAAGCTGTCAAACCTTCAATATGGCGTTATTGCTCTGGGTGACTCGAGCTACGAATTCTTCTGCCAAACCGGTAAAGACTTCGACGCTTACCTATCAAAGTTAGGCGCGACCCCATTTATCGATCGTCTTGATTGCGATGTGGATTATGAAGCACCAGCAGCTGAATGGCGTAAGAATGCGTTAGGTAAGGTAAAAGATACGCTTTCTTCTGGCACTGAAGCGGATGTGGTTCAACTTCCTGTGGGTCAGGCGGCGACTGCGCACTCTCCTTACAATAAACAAAACCCATACACAGCGACGTTACTGACCAGTCAAAAAATCACGGGTCGTGATTCTGGAAAGGATGTTCGTCATATAGAAATTGACTTGGAAGGTTCGGGGTTAACGTATCAGCCTGGTGATGCGCTAGGTGTGTGGTTTGAAAATAGTTCAGAACTTGCTAATGCCATTCTTGGTAAGGTCGGTTTGTCTGGGGTTGAAACCGTTGATGTTGATGGCGAAAGCTTGTCAATCCATAGTGCTCTCGTGAGTAAATATGAAATCACAACATCTAACCCTCAGCTCATTACAAAGTTTGCCGAGTTATCCGGTAGCAAGAAGCTACAAAAGCTGGTTGACGATAAAGATAAACTTCGCGAGTACTCTGCAAATACTCAAATTGTTGATGTATTGGCAGAGAAGAAAACCAAGTTAACCGCAGATGAGTTGATTAGTTTGCTTCGTCGTCTTACTCCTCGCCTTTACTCTATTGCATCAAGCCAAGAAGAGGTCGATGAAGAAGTACACCTAACGGTTGCTTTGGTTGAGTACGAACAAAACGACGAAAAACGATATGGTGGTGCGTCGAGCTTCTTAGCACAGCGTCTCGAAGAGGGAGATGAAGTTAAAGTATTTGTTGAGCATAACAACAACTTTAAACTGCCGGAAGATGATAGCACTCCAATTATCATGGTTGGTCCAGGCACAGGGATCGCACCATTCCGTAGCTTTATTCAGGAGCGTGAAAACCGCGATGCTGAAGGCAAAAACTGGTTGTTCTTTGGTGATCGTACTTTCACTCAAGACTTCTTATACCAAGTTGAATGGCAAAAGTACCTCAAGTCAGGAGTACTAAGCCGATTGGATGTTGCTTTTAGTCGTGACCAAGTAGAAAAAGTTTACGTACAACATCGCATCTTAGAAAACGCAGCTCAAGTGTGGCAGTGGATCCAAGAAGGCGCTTATATCTATGTCTGCGGTGATGCCACTCGTATGGCAAAAGATGTGCACGACGCACTGGTTATCGTTGCTGAACAAGAAGGCAAGATGCCGCGTGACGATGCGGAACAATTTATTAATGACCTACGTAAAGCGAAACGTTATCAGAGGGATGTGTACTAATGACTTTTTCTACGGACAATAATAAGCAGGTTGTATTAGGTGAAGAGTTAGGGCCGCTATCTGATAACGAGCGCCTGAAGCGAGAAAGTAACTTATTACGTGGCACCATTGAGCAAGATTTACAGGACCGTATTACTGGTGGCTTTACTGCCGACAACTTCCAGTTAATTCGTTTCCACGGTATGTATCAACAAGACGACCGTGATATCCGTAATGAACGCACAAAGCAAAAACTGGAACCATTACATAATGTGATGCTTCGTGCTCGTATGCCTGGAGGCATCATCACGCCAACGCAATGGTTAGCGATCGACAAGTTCGCAACGGAGCACTCTTTATATGGAAGTATTCGTCTGACGACTCGCCAAACGTTCCAGTTTCATGGGGTATTAAAACCGAATATTAAGTTGATGCATCAAACGCTCAACAGTATTGGCATTGATTCGATTGCAACCGCGGGTGATGTAAACCGTAACGTGTTGTGTACCACTAACCCGGTCGAATCAGAACTTCATCAAGAAGCTTATGAATGGGCGAAGAAGATCAGTGAACACCTGCTTCCAAAAACACGTGCTTACGCTGAGATTTGGCTGGACGGTGAGAAAGTAGAAAGCACTGAAGAAGATGAGCCTATTCTGGGTAAAAACTATTTACCGCGTAAGTTTAAAACGACGGTGGTGATCCCACCGCAAAATGACGTAGACGTGCATGCCAATGATCTTAACTTCGTAGCAATTGCGGATAACGGCAAGTTGGTTGGTTTTAACGTCCTAGTTGGCGGCGGTCTAGCGATGACACATGGTGATACGTCAACTTATCCGCGCCGCGCTGACGACTTAGGTTTCATCCCATTAGAGAAAACGCTTGATGTTGCAGCGGCGGTGGTTACCACTCAGCGTGATTGGGGTAATCGCTCAAACCGTAAGAATGCCAAAACCAAATACACACTTGACCGTGTAGGTACTGATGTCTTTAAAGCCGAAGTCGAAAAGCGAGCAGGCATTCAGTTTGAAGCAAGCCGCCCGTACGAGTTTACTGAGCGTGGTGACCGTATTGGTTGGGTAGAAGGAATTGATGGTAAACATCACTTAGCACTTTTCATCGAAAATGGTCGTCTGCTGGACTTCCCAGGTAAACCACTTAAAACGGGTGTTGCTGAAATTGCCAAAATCCATAAAGGCGATTTCCGTATGACTGCCAACCAGAACTTAATTGTTGCGGGGGTACCTAAAAGCGAAAAAGCGAAGATCGAAAAGATCGCTCGTGAACATGGCTTGATGGATGACAATATCAGTGAGCAGCGCAAAAACTCAATGGCGTGTGTTGCCTTTCCAACGTGTCCGCTAGCGATGGCAGAGGCAGAGCGTTTCCTTCCTCAGTTTGTTACTGATGTGGAGGGGATTTTGGAAAAGCACAACCTACCAGAAAATGACAACATCATTTTGCGTGTAACTGGGTGTCCAAACGGTTGTGGTCGCGCCATGTTGGCTGAAATTGGTTTAGTGGGTAAAGCGCCAGGTCGTTACAACCTACATTTAGGTGGTAACCGTGCTGGTACTCGAGTACCAAAAATGTACAAAGAGAACATCACGGATAAGCAAATCTTAGAAGAGATTGATCTGCTGGTGGCTCGATGGTCGAAAGAGCGTGAAGAAGGCGAAGCCTTCGGCGATTTCACAATTCGTGCTGGTATAATCCAAGAAGTGCTCGTATCAAAGAGGGACTTTCATGCTTGATTCTGTAGCATCCAGGCTTGAGCTTACAGAGTTATTGACATTAACAAAGACGGAGCAAATCCTCCGTCTTGCTCAAATTAATGTCGAGCTCGAAAAGCTTTCGGCACAAGATAGAGTAAAGTGGGCTTTAGAGAATCTAGAGGGCGAGTTTGCGGTTTCTTCTAGTTTTGGTATTCAAGCCGCGGTTATGCTTCATTTAGTTACTCAAGTCAAAGCGGATATCCCCGTCATTCTAACCGATACAGGATACCTGTTTGCTGAAACCTATCAATTCATTGATGAGCTGACAGATGCTCTCAACCTAAACTTAAAAGTTTATCGAGCGAAAGAAAGTGCGAATTGGCAAGAGGCTCGATATGGAAAGTTATGGGAGCAGGGTGTAGAGGGAATTGAAAAATACAACAAGCTCAATAAAGTGGAGCCAATGCGTCGAGCGCTAAAAGAGCTTAATGTTGGAACGTGGTTCTCTGGACTACGTCGAGAGCAAAGTAAATCACGAGCAGGTTTACCGATACTATCAATTCAGAACGGTGTGTTTAAGTTTTTGCCCGTAATTGACTGGACTAATAAAGACGTCCATTACTACTTAGAACAACACGGCCTTAAATACCACCCATTGTGGGATGAAGGTTACCTTTCAGTTGGTGATACTCATACCACTCGTAAATGGGAGCCGGGAATGTCAGAGGAAGAAACTCGATTCTTTGGTTTAAAACGAGAGTGTGGTTTACATGAAGATGATGGTTCAGAACAAGATGGGTCCGGCATATAACCATAATGACTTTTAAATCGAGTTTAGAGTAAATAAAGAAAGCTGCAATAAAGCAGCTTTCTTTATTTATAGCACCTGAAAAACACGCCTTATAGAATAATTCTGTGGATAAGCTGTGCGAGTTCTTGGGGTAAAGTTGAATAAATAAAGCTTTGATCGAAAACTCATCGTTTAACCATTATTTTTGCAATTTTTGAAAAATAACGCTTGCCAATGTGAGCGCGATCTCTATAATGCCTCCTCGTCGACAGGGCAAGGGCTCACAAGGGTTTAAGCGAAGTTGATAAGGCTGAAAAGAAAAACGAAATAATTTGAAGAAAGTGTTTGACACAATAAATTATCTCGCTAGAATGGCCGCCTCTTCCGGAGTGATGTCAATCACAAAGAAGAGTTGCTCTTTAACAATATAGACCTATCAATCTGTGTGGGCACTCGTTGATGATAATCCAATTAGAAGCTTCAGCTTCAAATTAGGTTTCAATGATACGAAGTGACCATTGAATCTTCGGATTCAGCACAGTCAATTCAAACATTACGTTATGTAATGTTCAGTATTCATTGAGCCGAACAAAGTCTTAAATTGAAGAGTTTGATCATGGCTCAGATTGAACGCTGGCGGCAGGCCTAACACATGCAAGTCGAGCGGAAACGAGTTATCTGAACCTTCGGGGAACGATAACGGCGTCGAGCGGCGGACGGG
>NZ_NIGY01000179.1:0-298 GCF_003123985.1 Vibrio sp. T9 | reverse complement strand
TCGGGGCGGGCCCTGAGGAAGAGCTTGCGCAGCTTCAACATGATCGTGACCGGCGAGCGGCCCTTGTGGAACTCGATGTCGTCGAGGGTCTGGCCCAGATGGGTGAAGAATCGCTCGAGCTGCTCCGCGTCGGCCGGCACCTCGTCCGGATCGATCTCGGCCTCCGGGACTTTCGCCTCATCGGCCAGGAGCGCGGTGCGCAGTTCGTAAGCCACGACCTGGACCGCCTGTGACAGGTTCAGCGAGCTGAAATCGTCAACGCTGGGGATGCGGATCATGGCGTGACAGCGAGAGAGCT
>NZ_NIGY01000178.1:0-298 GCF_003123985.1 Vibrio sp. T9 | reverse complement strand
AAATTAGCACCCGTCAGTCGGTTCGCCCGACCTCAAGACCTCGGTGAGACCTTCGGGTGGCAGCCGCGGCAGGCCGAATGCGCGATGACAAGCGCCTCGGATCCTAAACTGGCCCGCGAGCTTCGGCTCGCGGGCTTTGTCACTTCTGCAGAATGCTTTCTTCAGAGTTCAGAGCGCGGCGGCAGCGACCAGTCGATCGGCGCCTCACCGCGTGATTCGAGATAGGCATTCGCCTTGGCGAAGTGGCCACAGCCGAGAAAGCCGCGGTGTGCTGAAAGTGGCGACGGATGCACGCTGC
>NZ_NIGY01000177.1:0-299 GCF_003123985.1 Vibrio sp. T9 | reverse complement strand
GCCGCGCCCTTGACGTTCTCTTCCAGGTGATCGGGGCTGCCCGTGCCCGGGATCGGCAGAATCACCGGCGAACGCTTGAGTAGCCATGCGAGAGCTACCTGGCCGTCCGTTGCGTCGAGTTTCTTGGCGATCTTCGACAGCACCGAGCCTTCTTTCGCCAGTTCGCCCGCGGCCAGCGGGAACCAGGGGATGAAGCCGATGTTGTGCTTGTCGGCGTAGTCGACCACGGCCTCGCTTTGGCGGTTGCCGAGGTTGTAGAGGTTCTGCACGGTCGCGACCTTGAAGAACTTCGATGCCGC
>NZ_NIGY01000176.1:0-299 GCF_003123985.1 Vibrio sp. T9 | reverse complement strand
ACCCCTCTGTTTTCGCGGTTTCGCGATAGCGCTCTTTGAGCCGGGGAATGTAGTTGGCGTACATGGGTTCGATGGCGACAAGGGCAGCTTCGCACTGACTCCGTACCCTTTCATCCTCATTAGTTATGCCCCGATATAGGCCGACTGCTGACGCTGGAAGGCAAGCGACAAATAGCCAAAGCCCTAAGCGACCTTCACTGTCGTCGACGCTGCTGATCATTCTGGCCAACTTAGACCACCAGCGACCATAATCCGATGTATTGAAGTGCCCGAGATGCTGATGACTTCGCGGAAGCACC
>NZ_NIGY01000175.1:0-300 GCF_003123985.1 Vibrio sp. T9 | reverse complement strand
GCCGTGCGGTGAGCACGCGTTGTGTTTCTGTAGGAGCCGATTTATCGGCGATGGAGGTTGCCGTAGCCGGGTTATCGCCGATGAATCGGCTCCTACAGAGTAGCTGCGGCCAGCTGGCCGGTCAGCTGCAGTCAGCCGGGTAGCAGGCCTGCGAGGCGTTCATGGAGGACGCCGCGGCGCCATCCTTCGAGGGCTTCGGGCCATGCACCTGTCATCACGTATTCCTCCATCGATCGGCGCGAGCAGAGCAGGCCGGGGGGGAGGTCGAGTTGCGTGGCGAGCAGGTCGATCACGCTGCGC
>NZ_NIGY01000174.1:0-301 GCF_003123985.1 Vibrio sp. T9 | reverse complement strand
TATATTGTTAAAGAGCTTGGCTTTCAGTGCCTTAGCACTTAAGCGAGGTGCGTATAATACGCTTTCCACTTTGAAAGTCAACATAAAACTCTAAAAAGATTAGAACTTTATGGTGACTTGCTTAAATATTAAGCAAGTGCAAAATAAAGCCTGGCGATGTCCTACTCTCACATGGGGAAGCCCCACACTACCATCGGCGCTATTTCGTTTCACTTCTGAGTTCGGCATGGAAGTCAGGTGGGTCCAAAACGCTATGGTCGCCAAGCAAATTCTTTAATCTGGAAAGCTGTTTTTGTTCTTA
>NZ_NIGY01000173.1:0-302 GCF_003123985.1 Vibrio sp. T9 | reverse complement strand
CCTACGTCCTGTGGACTCACGGCATGGTGCCGTTCGACGAGGCGCCCTGGAGAGACGATCCCCCGCGTCATTTCCTGGCCCAGGTGCTGGAGCTGATGTGGTGGCTGCAGTTCGCCCAGATCTCGACGTCCTTGATGAGGGCCTTCGTGCTCCCCCAGGGCCTTCGCGAAAAGCTGTTCCGCGATGTCGTTCGCGCACTTACGTTCATGGGCGCGCTGGTTGCCGGGCTGGTGTTCGTCGTCAACCTGCCCATAGGCGGCCTGTTGGCCACGTCCGGCGCCGTCGCCATCGTGATCGGCCTT
>NZ_NIGY01000172.1:0-303 GCF_003123985.1 Vibrio sp. T9 | reverse complement strand
CGGCGTGGACTACACGATCATGTTTGATACAAATATTGCGACATATATTGACGCGATGGTCAGAGGCGAGTCTCTTGGCCATGTTCACTCGAAGGTCGTTCCTCTCATCGACGATCTTCTCCGTGACGACCTCAACTTCGACCATCTGTACTACCTGGTGGAAAACGTTAAGACAGTCCATAGGCAAGTCAAGAGATTTTCGTCAAGCCCCTTACTATTCTGGAGGTCCCTTCATAAGGACTTCCGTAGAAACCTGGTCAGCCTAGAGCTTTTTAGAAGCATCAATACCAAGGACTATAAGCG
>NZ_NIGY01000171.1:0-304 GCF_003123985.1 Vibrio sp. T9 | reverse complement strand
GCCATTGTTGTTGCGCCGGTCGGGATTGATTTCGAAAGCGCCGATCGACAGGTAGCGCGCATCCGGCTGGTACTTCACGCGCGCACCCCAGTTCACGTACGGAAAGCCGCTGAACCCGCCGGTGGTGTTGGTGAGCTGGTACGGACAATCCGGCGCGCTGACAAAGCGGCAACCGTACGTGGAGCGCGCGAACTGCCAGGTCGCGTTGAGGCGGCCGGCAAGCACGTTGATGTGGCTGTCGGAGAATTGCTGCTCCCAGCTCAGCTGCGCAAGCTGCCACTGGCGCTTCGGATACCAGTATCCC
>NZ_NIGY01000170.1:0-304 GCF_003123985.1 Vibrio sp. T9 | reverse complement strand
AGCTGTCGCGCAGCGGACCGTCCGGTGTCGTGGTGCGTCGTATTCCATCGCTGCTGGAAGGTGCCGATGTCGCCCAGCTCACCCGCGACGTGCTCGGCGAGCTGGCCCAGCACGGTAGCTCACGTCGTCTGGAAGAGCTGGAGAACGAACTGCTCTCGACCATGGCCTGCCATGGTTCGGTGCGAGCCGGTCGACGCCTGGGGATTCCCGAGATGAACGCGCTGCTGCGGGAAATGGAAGCTACCGAGCGATCGGGGCAATGCAACCACGGCCGTCCCACCTGGGTACAGTTATCGCTGGGTGA
>NZ_NIGY01000016.1:0-54773 GCF_003123985.1 Vibrio sp. T9 | reverse complement strand
CCCGAAGGTTCAGATAACTCGTTTCCGCTCGACTTGCATGTGTTAGGCCTGCCGCCAGCGTTCAATCTGAGCCATGATCAAACTCTTCAATTTAAGATTTTGTTCGGCTCAATGAATACTGAACATTACATAAAGTAATGTTTGAATTGACTGTGCTGAATCCGAAGATTCAATGGTCACTTCGTTTCATTGAAACCTAATTTGAAACCGAAGTTTCTAATTGGATTATCATCAACGAGTGCCCACACAGATTGATAGGTTTATATTTTTAAAGAGCTTTTCTAACTTATCCAGCAACTTAGTTGCTCGTCGTTAGGGGTGCGTATCTTACTCCGCACCGTGAGAGAGTCAAGCATTTTTTCAAATTTCTTTTTCTCTCACTTCCGACTCGCTGTGTGACTTTCGTCTCACTCCGTGTCGGTGGATGCGCAGTATAGGGAGTTGAGAAATTAGTACAAGCGTTTTTTGCAAAAAAACTTTCAACAGGTCATTAGTTAGCCAAAAGCGTGATATTTGCATATTTCTTCGTCACATTTGAGACATATCACAGCAATTGGTTGGAAAAACACCAACCATATACGTAAGATTCATGTGTCTATTCTGTTAATGGACAATCGATCTCTTTATCACTATGTGTAGTAATTAAAATGACGTCTAAAAAAAATCTGATTTTATGTGCTGGGCTGGCCGTCGTTGGGGGAATCGTCTTCTCTCAAGTCACCATCCCACCAGCCTTGAGTTTTCTCATTGGTGTTATCGCTACTGCTTTTTTATTTTCATTTTCTAGCCAGACACCTTCTATTCAATCAACGGACTCGGATCCATCGACTAAAACTCTGTATGTCGGCAACCTTCCTTATAAGGCCAATGAGAGTCACGTTCGCGATTTGTTTGCTGAATATGGACAGGTCTATGCAGTACGCTTAATGAAAGATAAGCGCACTGGAAAAAGAAGAGGGTTTGGTTTTGTCGTGATGGCTGCGGCAGATGCCAAGCCAGCTATCGCTAAACTTAATGAAAAGGAATATATGGAAAGAACGCTAAAAGTGAGAATTGCGAACGATCCTAAACACCCGGATGGTGGTAAACCAGAACAGGATTAAAACCTAGCTTCTTTAAACAAATGTTCAGTGCATCTTCCTGCCAAGGAGTTGCACTGGCATAAATCGACTTACTTCCCTCTTCCGTATCCTCAATTTCATCACTTAATAGTAATGCTTTTACTCGACGTGCAATGGCTGCACCCGAATCAATTAAAGTAACGTCCCCACCCAAAGCTTGATGAATTTCCTCTTTGATTAAAGGGAAGTGAGTACAACCGAGCACCGCAACGTCTACTTTATCGCGAAGCGGAAGCAGGATTTTTGTCAATTCGTCTAGAGAAACGCTGTTGCCTCGCAACTTCTCTTCGGCCATATCCACCAAGCGAGTTGATCCCAACAGCTCAACTGGTTTGCCTTGCGCAAAGTCTCGTATTAACTCGTGAGTATATTGGCGTGTTACTGTCGCCGGAGTGGCGATCAGCCCTACCCCTTTTGATGCCAAAAGCGATGCGGGTTTAATCGCAGGGACAACACCAACAACGGGAATCGATAGATTTTCACGTAAGGAAGGAAGCACTATGGTGCTTGCCGTATTACAAGCAATGACAACAATGTCGACTTGGTGTTCTTCGACTAATGAAGAGACCAGTTGGTTAACTCGTGAAATGAGTACCGCCTGATCGAGTTCACCATAAGGGTAAGCCTGATTATCGAATAAGTATAAGTAGTCAAGCTGCGGCAATAGGCGATGTATCTCTTGGAATACAGAAAGACCACCAACACCGGAGTCAAAAACTAGGACTTTTTTCTTACTTGCTACTCGCACGAGCCTTACCTAAAGAACAGAAACGTTGCGATCATACTGCTTAGATTTGTTTTGGCAATGCTTTAGCATGGTATCTTTGATGGCTGAATCTATCTCCAGATTCTACATCTCGCTTCGTTAGCTCGATATGCCCTTGAAAAGACGGCGAAGACGTGACCAATGTGTGAAATTCACCATTTTCCCCACAGGGATCAATTTGACTTGGTAATGACTCTATTAGGACTTTGTCATACCAGCTACCACACCACTCTGGAGGGAGAACACTTCCGTCGATGGTGATCAACATAGTTTGAATACCACGCTCTATGATTTCCATCGCTAGCTTTTCGCTGCTCTCCCCTAATAGAGGAAAGACGCACTCCCAACCAGCAGGTTCAATATAGCTGCGTCGATACTCGGCAATGCCATTGCAAAACATATCGCCAAATGCGACAGCTTCTATATTCAGACCACTACTTTGTAATGCATTAACGATGGTCGATTGATAAATGTCGTTACTTGGAAAGACTTCAGGTAGCTCGATAGTAATGAGCGGAAGCGCAAGTAAGTCGGCTTGCATTTGTACGACTTCAAGCGGAGTTGCTTGGAAAGGGACTTCTTTCCCTACGTAAGTCGTGTACAAACCGACAACTTGATAATTTGGATTCTCGTTAAGGCGCTCAAGCGTTAATGTCGAATCTTTACCGCTGGACCAACTGATCACCACTTGCTTGGGTTTCTTCATTCGATTTTCCACCACAAAATATTAAAAACCGCCCGAAGGCGGTTTGTGTTCATTCACGATTAGAATTCGTAGCCAACGTTTAGATAGTACGCTCGCTCAGCGGCAGGGTAACCTTTTGCCATCTCATACTCTTCATCAAATAGATTATCGATACGAGCGCTAATAGAGGTCGACTCATTCGGATAGTAAGTCACAGCCGTATCAACCAACGAGTAAGAAGAAAGCGTGATATCTTGTGAAGGCCAAGTGCTGTAATCCACATCTGGACGCTTACCTACGTACTGATAGCTAACCGACCAGTCCACTTTATCGAAGCTAACTAAAGCGTTCCACTTATACATTTCTTTAGCGCGGCGCTGCAACTGATGCCCTTTATCGTCTTCAGCATCTTTGTAATCTGCACTCAACTGGTGTTGCACAATCCCTGTATCAAACTCAGCAACAAGCTCCACACCTTGGATACGTGTTTCACCATCGACATTCAAATATTTGTATGTGGTTGGATGGTAATCGATAAGATTCGTGATTTTATAGTCATAACCCGTGACGGACCAAAAAACGCCTTGTACATCACCGCTAAATGCTAGTTCCCAAGCATCTGACTCTTCCGGCTTCAGATCTTTCTCACCGTATGTTGGGTCATACTGTTGATATAGGTTTGGAGCCTTAAACGCAGTACCAAAAGAAGCTTTAACCCCAAACTCTGGCACAAACTGGTAACCAGCCGCTAAGCTGTAAGTGAACTCACTACCGTATTCTTCGTTATCATCCAAGCGAGCACTGCCCTCAAGCATTGCTTTATCAATACTAGTGGTTGCCATACCAAACAGAGCGCCATTGGTACGATCAAACGTTTTATTCGCACTCTTGTCTTTGTAAGATTCGTTGCGCCAATCAATACCACCAGCAAACGTCGTATTATTGTTTAGCAAGTAACTGTTGGTCCACTGGACATTTTGCTGCTCAAGTTCATCTTCAGTACCTGAGTGTTTGCCTTTTGCTTGCTCATAGTTCCAAGACTTCTGTTTCTGTGCCGTTACTTGTAGTTCTGACATCACGTTACCAGACTGATATTTACCGCCCAGAGTGGCAGAAAGGTCGTCTTTTTCTGCTTCGTAATAACCGCGACTGCCGTAGCTGCTGTCATATTGATAAACATTTTCGTAAGCACGTAGGTTACCAAATACAGACCACTGGTCATTGAAGTTATGCACGTAACCTAGCAGACCATTCTTTGTATCAAAGCCATGGCGATCGCCGTCATTAACTCCAGGTACAGGACGAACGTTATAACCATCATCACTTTCACTACCAAGCGCGATATTCAGCTGGCCGCTCTCTGTGACTTTAATGCCAGATGCCACACTCAATTCTTGGTAATCTAAGCTACCTAAACCTGCGCTTAACTTCGTTCCTTCTTCGTCAGCACGTGCAATGGTGATGATATTGATCACGCCACCAATCGCTTCTGAGCCATAAAGTGACGCACGCGCACCACGCACGTACTCAATCCGTTGAACGTAAGTAAGTGGGATTTGGTTAAAGTCCACAGCGCCCTTCGCTGCTCGTGCAAAACGTACGCCATCAACCAGTACTAAAACTTGGTCGGAACTGGTTCCACGAACAAATAAAGACGCTAACTGACCACGACCACCATTTTGTGAAACTTGAATCCCAGTAAGACGACGCAATACATCTGGTAGGGTTTTCGCCTGAATGCGATCGATGTCTTGTCGAGTAACTACTTCGACATCTGCCAACGTACGGCTTTCGGCTTGCTCAAAACGGTTTGCAGTAACAACGATGGTTTCGTCAGTGGAGGTTTCTTGGGCCTGTAGATAAGAGACAGGTGAAAGCAGCGATGCCAAAGTGATCGCCAGTGCGGATTTTCTCATTGTATTGTCCTAAATCGCGTAATTCCTTCCGAGCCCTGTCATCATGACAGTCCAGTGCTATGGCTCAGTTGTTGGCAGGTATTCGGACTCAAGAGCACGGGTGTACCGCCTACTTGCTCGACTTCCCACATAAACTAATGCAGTGTCTGATGAGCGTTCGTTCTCTTTTACCGCTGCGCGTCAGTTCTGGATTCACACCAGATTCCCATTTCAGCCATCTAGATTGCTAGATAGCACCAACTTGAGGCAAATATTATTCAGCTATTGATTATTTGTCCAGCCAATATTGCCCTTACAAGTTGTAACGTTTTGATTGATTTTGCTTTCTACTCTGTCTGTACGCACTATCTTTAAATCAATTCCAGTACAAAACTGGACATCCTATTGAGATTGAATAAAATCTGCGCTCTTAAATTGAATGCACCATAAAAGGTAAGATCATGGCTACTCTTGATGTAAACCCACAACGCTACCAAGAACAACTGGCTGAAAAAGTCGAACGTCTCACGGATATGTTCGCGCCATACAACATGCCAGAACTGGAAGTGTTTGAATCACCAGAGCAGCACTACCGCATGCGTGCTGAGTTCCGTGTTTGGCATGAAGGCGAAGATCTTTACTACATCATGTTCAACCAAGAAACTCGTGAGAAATACCGTGTTGACCAATTTCCTGCAGCAAGCCGTCTGATCAACGACCTGATGCCGCTATTGGTTGAAGCGATGAAAGACAACGACTCGCTACGTCGTAAACTGTTCCAGGTGGATTTCCTATCGACGCTAAGTGGTGAGATTCTGGTTTCACTGCTTTACCATCGCCAACTTGATGAAGAGTGGATTGAAAACGCGAAAGCCCTTAAACAGCGTTTAAATGATGAAGGCTTCAATCTAAACATCATTGGTCGTGCTCGTAAGATGAAGATTGTCCTAGACCGCGACTACGTGATCGAGAAGCTCGATGTAAATGGTCAAAGCTACATCTACCAACAAGTGGAGAACAGCTTCACTCAGCCGAACGGCAAAGTCGCAGAGAAGATGCTGGAATGGGCGGTCGACTGTACCCAAGAAAGCACTGGTGACCTACTAGAACTTTACTGTGGTAACGGTAACTTCTCGCTGGCGTTAGCACAGAATTTCGACCGCGTCCTGGCAACTGAGCTAGCTAAGCCATCGGTTGTATCTGCACAGTACAACATCGCGGCCAATAAGATTGATAACGTACAAATCTTACGTCTATCAGCAGAGGAATTTACTCAAGCGATCGAGGGTAAGCGTGAATTCCGTCGTCTACAAGATGCAGGTGTGGATCTGAAGAGCTACAACTGCAACACGATTTTTGTCGACCCACCACGTGCTGGGATGGATGTCGATACTTGTAAAATGGTGCAAGGTTACGAGCGCATCATGTACATCTCTTGTAACCCTGAGACTCTAAAAGAGAACTTGGACATTCTATGCGAAACACACAACGTGACGCGTTTTGCTCTGTTTGACCAATTCCCTTATACCCACCATATGGAAGCGGGCGTGCTATTGGAGCGCAAAGCGTAACCCACCGCGTCAAATACAAAAAAAAGCGAGCTCAATGGCTCGCTTTTTTTAATTTGATTCGTTTTGTTTATTCCGCAGAAGTCTTCTTGCTGACAAAACCTAGCTTCTTACCAATCCATGCGAGTAAGATCATTGAAACCATGATCGCAAAGAAGTTTGATCCTGCTTCTGGGTATTGCGCTTTAATAAACGCAGAGTGACCAAACGCACCTACGAAGAAACACGCCAAGCCAACTAATGGGATATCTTCTGATACCGGATTATTTAGGTACTCTTGGTAAAGAGCTTGTACAGCTAGTACGAGTGCAATCAATGGGAAGATTGAAAACGATACTTCACTCATGGTCAACCATGACAACAAAGCATCACCACACATACCTGCAACCAGTGCCAAAATCAGCGTTTTCTTTTCAGATTTATTTCCATTCGACATTATTCTATCCCGCCTTTTAATCGGTTACGTTCACGTTCTTTGCGATACCAATAGGCCCCTTTGGCTATCATTCGCAATTGCATGATCAATCGCTCGGCGAGTTCATCGCGCTCACGTCGATCTAAATCTAAAGCTTCAGCCCCCGAACTGAAAACCAAAGTCACAGACGCTTCTGCTTGAGTATACGCCTCTTCTCTGGTCACGCCGGTGCTCATTAAATACTCGGTTAATTCTGCCGCAAAATGCTGGATTTCTCGAGCAACAGCGGTACGAAATTCAGCAGAAGTGCCGGAGCGCTCACGCAACAACAAACGAAAGACGTTCGGACTACTTTCAATGAATTCCATAAAGGTTTCGACCGAGGTACGAATTACGCTACCTTCTTTCACAATACGTTGACGCGCCTGACGCATCAGTTGACGTAGTAGCAAACCGCCTTCATCAACCATGGTTAAGCCTAGCTCATCCATATCTTTGAAGTGACGGTAAAAAGAAGTCGGTGCAATCCCTGCCTCTCGGGCGACTTCTCGCAAGCTAAGGCTGGAAAAGCTGCGATCCGCACTTAATTGACTAAATGCCGCATCGATCAATGATCGACGTGTCTTCTCTTTTTGCTGTGCGCGGATTCCCATCGATTTCATTCTTAACTTGCTCTTTTTCTGTAGGGTACAAGAGCCTCAATATAACGCAATTTGCTCCTACGGAGAAAGATATGTTGCTTCGCTCGCTCTGAGCGCCGAGAACGTTACTATTGGCATGCATCTAATTGCAATGTTCTCGATGCAATTTATAGACATACAACATACCAAATCATCCTTTTGGTCGATTCTGCGTGATCACTTCCACTCTCTAACAGGCATTACGTGTACCAATAGAGTAAATGAGTTAAAATCGCGCTAAAGCAATGTTAAGCAAATATAACAAGGAAGGCATCATGGCGCATGTTAATCACTATGACGTGATCGTAATCGGTAGTGGCCCTGGCGGAGAAGGGGCTGCAATGGGATTAACCAAAGCGGGACTGAATGTTGCCATTGTCGAGAAAGAAAGCAGTGTCGGCGGCGGTTGTACTCACTGGGGTACCATTCCATCAAAAGCACTGCGTCATGCCGTTAGCCGCATCATCGAATTTAATAGCAACCCGCTATTTTGTCGAAACAACACCAGCGTTCATGCAACATTTTCTGACATTTTAGGTCATGCTAAATCGGTCATTGATAAGCAAACTCGACTTCGTCAGGGCTTTTATGACCGTAACTCATGCACACTTTTGTTCGGAACCGCGCGATTTATCGATAACTACTCTATTGCAGTGATGCAAAGCGACGGTACAGAAGAAATCTATTCTGCGGATAAGTTTGTCATCGCGACGGGTTCTCGTCCGTATCAGCCTAACGACGTTGATTTCTTGCATGAGCGCATCTACGACAGTGATTCCATTTTGAGCCTGAAACACGACCCTCGCCATATCATCATTTACGGTGCAGGCGTTATCGGTTGTGAATACGCTTCTATCTTCCGCGGACTTGGAGTGAAAACCGACCTTATCAATACCCGAGACCGCTTGTTGGAGTTTTTGGATAACGAAGTGTCAGATGCGCTGTCTTACCACTTCTGGAACAGCGGTGTGGTAATTCGTAATGATGAGACCTATGAAAAAATCGAAGGCACAGAAGATGGCGTGATTATTCACCTACAATCTGGCAAGAAGATGAAGGCGGACTGCTTGTTGTATGCGAATGGCCGAACAGGTAACACCGATAAATTGAATTTGGGTGCTGTGGGTCTGGAAGCGGACTCTCGCGGACAACTAAAAGTAAACCGTAACTACCAAACCGATATTGAGCACATTTACGCTGTAGGCGATGTCATCGGTTACCCTAGCCTTGCAAGCGCCGCTTATGACCAAGGGCGATTTGTCGCACAAGCCATTACGAAAGGTCAGGCAGAAAACTATCTGATTGATGATATTCCAACGGGTATCTACACCATCCCAGAGATTAGCTCTGTGGGTAAAACCGAGCAAGAGCTAACAGCTGCGAAAGTACCGTATGAAGTAGGACGCTCTTCGTTCAAGCATCTAGCTCGTGCACAGATCGCAGGGAAAGACATCGGTAGCTTGAAGATATTGTTCCATCGTGAAACCAAAGAAATTTTAGGGATTCACTGCTTTGGCGAACGTGCCGCGGAAATTATCCACATCGGTCAAGCCATTATGGAGCAAAAAGGCTCAGCGAATACCATCGAGTATTTCGTCAATACCACCTTCAACTATCCGACGATGGCCGAAGCGTATCGTGTCGCTGCGTTGAATGGTTTGAACCGCTTGTTCTAATCTATGCTTCTTGATAGCAAACAGAAAAACAGCAGGCTCTGACCTGCTGTTTTTATATCAACATTGTGCGAGGAAGGTATCCTTGCGCCATTGGTAGAGAAAGATAACCCCTAAACCAATACCCCGCATTAACATAAAGCTCGACATTGCAAACCACAGAGCGTGATTTTCCCACTCGGCGAACAAGTAAAAGACAACGAAGAAACTGCTGGTCGCGACAAACATACTATTGCGCATGTCTTTGCCTTTGGTTGCACCGACAAAAATGCCATCCAATAGAAAGCACCACATCGACGCAAGTGGCATCACCACCAGCCAAGGTAGATACACCGCTGCTTGCTGTTGTACAGCCTCAATTGAAGTGATCATGGCGATCAACTGCGATCCCGCCAAACCAAAGAGCGCGGTCAGTCCTAAGCAAATAACCAAACTCCAAAAAAAAGTACCGACAAGTGATGCACTCAATTGTTGCCTATCTTTGGCGCCAATCGCCTTCCCGACCATGGCCTCCATTGCATAAGCAAAGCCATCCATGCCATACGAGATAATCATCAGGAAGCTCATCAGTACCGCATTTGCAGCGACAACCTCATCACCAAAGCTTGCGCCTTGGAACGTCATAAAGCTAAAAGCCGCTTGCAGACACAAAGAGCGTAAGAAAATATCGCGATTCAATTTCACGAAGCGTCCGAACCCATGTTGAGTGCTGGCTAGCAGCTTTTGAGGTGATGGTAATTGCCTCTCTCGCCAGGTTTTCCAGACACACATGAGACCAAAACCCATGCCTGAGTAGTCAGCAATCACCGATGCCAGCGCAGCGCCTTCTACTTTCCACCCCAAACCCATCACAAACAACAAATCGAGGGCAATATTAGTCACGTTGGTGATGATCACCATCCACATTGGTGCTTTGGAATTTTGCGTTCCGAGCAACCACCCCAACAACACAAAGTTCATTAGCGCAGCGGGGGCACTCCATACTCGGATAGAGAAATATTGCATGCCGTAGTGCTTCACTTCAGCACTGGCGTCACTCCAACCAAAGATCAAATCAGCAATCGGGTTATGGGCAATAAGAAAGACTAACGCAAACAGCAGCGCCATGAGTGAGCCTTGCATGAACACCAAGGCAAGTTGCTTTCGGTCTTCACCGCCATAGGACTGCGCCGCCAACCCAGTAGTCGACATACGCAAAAAACCAAGCAGCCAAAATGTCACGCTGATCATGGTACTGCCCAACGCAACACCGCCCAAATACCAAGCGTGGTCTAGATGACCAATCACCGCAGCATCGACCAAACCGAGCAATGGAACAGTAATATTCGACAGCACCATAGGTATCGCTAAAGCTAAGACTTGGCGATGAACTTTTGGGTTAGATAAAGGAGAGAAGATTGAATTTGTCACAGGCACCTCATCAGTAAGATCGACGAGTGTACCTGAGCGCTTAACGACTAGCCAATTACCACTTGATATGAACGAGTACTGGCGTGAGGCGATGCTTCAACATTGGAATCTTATTAAGCCAACGCTGCCAAGCTTTCCAACGAGAACAGAATCTATCGAATGGCGAGAAAGCTTTCACCCACTGTGCCCATGGTAACCATTGCAATATCTGTTCTGCAGGCGCTTCAAAGCCATGAGCATAACGATCAGAACCAAGCTTTTGTCCCCACTTGGTTTCCGTTAAATCTCCTGCCAGCACCATACACAGTTCAGCAGAGACAAAATGTCGACCCAAGGTTTGAATAAATTTCGCGACTTGACGCTCTGTGCAATCGAGCAGTGCCATTTCACATAAAATGAGTACCGGTGCTTGCTCTGGAATGGCTAACGTCTCTAGCCACGACATTTCATCCACACTGCCACAGCGATGTTCATAGCGTTCATTTTTGTGGAACAAGCGCTGACGCCATACCAAATTTTCCGTCACATCCAGCTCTATCCAATGGCAGCGTCCATTATCCAAACGATAAAAGCGGGTATCCAGCCCAGCTCCGACATTGATAATCCAAGCATCGGGATACTGCTGTAAGAAGTGACTAACCTGCTGGTCACAAAGCTGGGTCAGCGTCACGTGCAGCAATTGCTTCTGCGCAATATCACCACTCAAACAATCCGGCGCCATTTTACAGCTCAAACACGCTTTAGCAGCTATCGGATCGTACACCAAGCCATTGTCGACCATGCTTTCACGGCTACGCAATAACAGTGGCTTTAATAAATGGTTAGGAACTTGATGTTTAGACTGAGACATGGGCATTTCCTGCGCCAGAGAGAAAACATAGACATTAATAAAGATGATAATGAATATCAATTACATTATCAAGCTTATAAATTGCTCAAAACAAACAAGGTCAAGATGATAAGCAAGCTTTTGGAGGAAGTAGAACAAAGAGAAGAGAAAAGACAAAACAGCCCAGAAGAACTGGGCTGCTAAAACACACTTACATCCAATCGGTATTGCGAATAATACCAACGGCTAAGCCTTCAATCGTAAGGTGCTGAGACGTTAAGTCCACTTGAATTGGGGCAAACTCTTCATTCTCAGCATGCAGTAATATGGTTGAACCTTTGCGCTCCAAACGCTTCACAGTCACATCATCATCAACACGCGCAACGACAACTTGACCATCTCTCACGTCTTGGGTCTTATGCACCGCGAGCAAATCACCATCCATAATCCCGATGTCTTTCATACTTTCGCCATTTACACGAAGTAAGAAATCCGCTTGCGGTTTGAACATCGCAGGATCGACTTGGTAATGCGCTTCTACGTGTTCCTGAGCCAATATGGGCTCACCCGCAGCAACTTGACCAATCAAAGGCAAGCCCTGTTCGTCATTAGCGGCAGAGTCATCAAGTAGGATACGAATCCCACGCGATGCACCTGGGATAATTTCAATTGCTTGCTTACGAGCAAGCGCTTTTAGGTGTTCCTCTGCGGCATTCGCAGAGCGGAAGCCAAGCTCACGCGCAATCTCTGCACGAGTTGGTGGCATTCCGGTGTCATCGATTTTACTTTTGATCAAATCGAAGACTTGTTGTTGGCGTGGCGTTAACGGCTTCATGTCTCACCTGTCTTTTTATACAGTTAACTGTGAGTATATCCAGTAAATGCTCAAATGAAAACCCAATTGGTTGTTTTTTAATTTATTTGTGGAGTGCACTTCGTTTGCTGCCCAAGTTCATTATTCATGCGTTTAAAACATCGCCTTTTCAGTTAATCAAAGTAAAGCAACAACTTAGGAGTTCGACTAATTTACAGCCAATAAAATTAAAAGGTTTGACCAGTTTCTGGTATCCTTGCTGCGCTTAAATTTTATCGCCTAGGCTTATTTCTTTTGCCGTACTCATTTCTTTTTCTATAGAAGACATGCAAAGCGGACACTGAAATAAGGTTAGGCCTGTTTGAATACCTATTGAGGCTGTGAACTTTATGTCTTCTGGACAATCATTTTCACGTTCATTACTAAAACTACCTTTATCGGTACTGGTAAAGGGCACCACAATCCCGTCGAACCCGATTGAAGATCTGAATATCGACCTCGCTAAGCCGATTGTATATGCCCTACCGTTCCGCTCGAACGTGGATTTGCTGACACTGCAAAAACAAGCCATGAGCCTTGGTCTGCCTGACCCGCTCAGTCCGCTGGAAATCAATGGCAAAACGCTGAACCGTTTCGTCTTTATCGCTGCGCGTCCAACTGTGATGAACAACGATAATGATGTCCCAACCGACTCTGTCTCTCTGTTCTCTGACTTACTGGAACTGCATAAGCTGGATAGTGAGTTGGACGTTCAAATGATCCCTGCAACCGTGCTTTGGGGTCGTAAACCAGGTAAAGAAGAAAACCAAAAGCCTTACCTTCAGCCAATGAATGGCCCGCAAAAGGCGAAAGCGGTAATAGCAGCAGGACGCGACTGCTTGGTTCGCTTTAGTCCCGTGGTATCTCTGCGTTATATGGCAGACTCTCACGGTACCGACAGCGCAATTGCGCACAAATTGGCTCGCGTGGCGCGTATCCACTTCTCTCGCCAAAAACTTGCGGCTTCAGGCCCAAACCTGCCACAACGCCAAGTGTTGTTTGCTCGTTTATTAAAATCTCCAGCTATTGAACTGGCGATCGCTGACGAAGCCAAGAGCAAAAATATCTCGATTGATAAGGCACGTAAAGAAGCCCACGACATCATGGATGAAATCGCCGCCGACTTCTCCTACGGTCTAGTGAAAAACGGCGACCGCATCCTGAGTTGGCTATGGACAAAGCTGTACCAAGGGTTGCACATCAATAACGCCTCGACTGTGCGTCGTTTAGCGCAAGACGGCCACGAAATTGTGTACGTTCCGTGTCACCGTAGTCACATGGACTACCTACTGTTGTCTTACGTTTTATACCATGAAGGCATGGTGCCTCCGCACATTGCGGCAGGCATTAACCTGAACTTCTTCCCGGCAGGTCCTCTTTTCCGTCGCGGTGGGGCGTTCTTTATTCGTCGTAGCTTTAAAGGTAACAAACTGTACTCAACCATTTTCCGCGAGTATCTAGCTGAGCTGTTTGCCAAAGGCTATTCAGTCGAGTACTTCAGTGAGGGTGGTCGTTCACGTACAGGTCGCTTACTGCAAGCGAAAACGGGTATGCTGGCTATGACCATCCAAGCAATGCTACGTGGTCTAAACCGCCCAGTAACACTAGTGCCGGTCTACATCGGTTACGAGCACGTAATGGAAGTAGGCACTTACGCGAAAGAGTTGCGTGGCAAACGCAAAGAGAAAGAAAACGCAGGGCTTGTACTGCGTACTCTGCGTAAACTGCGTAACTTTGGTTTGGGCTATGTGAACTTCGGTGAGCCAATTCAGCTCAACCAATACTTGAACGAGCATGCTCCTGAGTGGACGAAAGACATCGACAGCATGGGTGGTAACAAACCACAGTGGATGAATCCTGTGGTGAACGACCTTGCTAATAAGATGATGACGCACATCAATGATGCGGCGGCGGCAAACGCGTTGACCTTGTGTGCAACCGCACTGCTTGCTTCTCGTCAACGTGCACTTTCTCGTGACTCGCTGATCAATCAGATCGAGTGTTACTTAAAGCTACTCAAAAACAATCCTTACTCAAGCACCTCCACTATCCCTACCGAAAGTGCCGAGGAGTTGGTCGATCATGCGATTTCACTTGATAAGTTCGTGATTGAAACCGATAGCATGGGTGACATCATTTCGCTGGATCGTAGCCAATCGATCCTGATGACCTACTACCGCAACAACATCATCCACTTGTTTGCTCTGCCATCATTAATTGCTCAGATGATCATTCGTCAGCGCAACCTTTCGGTAGAAAAGATTCAAGCGAATGTGGCGCAAATCTACCCATTCTTGAAGAAAGAGTTGTTCTTAAGCTATCAAGAAGACGAGTTGGATGAATTGGTCGTTAAAACACTGCATGAGTTTGCCGATCAGAAAATGATTAGCCTCGATGGTGATAAGCTAGAGATCAATCAGTCGAACAACCAGCCTTTGGTTCTGTTAGGTCGTACAATCACGGAAACACTGCAGCGCTACTCTATCGCGATGAACTTGCTTGTTGCTTACCCTGAGCTCGGTAAATCGGACCTAGAACAGAAGAGCCAAGATATTGCTCAACGTTTAGGACGCTTACACGGTATTAATGCGCCAGAATTCTTCGATAAAGGTGTGTTTACTGCTATGTTCAATACGCTCAAACAGCAAAAATACCTCGATAACGATGGTAACTGTGACACAAAGAAAACGCAGCAATTTGCACGACTACTGTTCACTCTGCTTTATCCAGAAGTGAAACTGACGATCGAAGAGAGTATTCATCAACTTCAGTCGTAACCGTTTTACCTTCTTCCAAAATAAGAAAAAAGGCATCCAATCGGATGCCTTTTTTCTATTTCTTCGCTTACCAAAATGCGACCAATAACCCTATCGCTATCACCATGCCAACATAGTTGTTGTTGAGGAAAGCCTTAAAGCACAACTCCCGCTCACGGTGACGAATTAAGTGCTGCTGATAAACAAACAACGACGCTGCAATCAAAAGGGTCCAGTAGTAACTTTGTCCCAATTGGTAGAACTGCCCTAACCAAACCAACATCGCGAGCGTAATCAGTTGCAATACCCCAATGATGAGTTTGTCATGACGACCAAACAAAATTGCCGTCGATTTAATGCCAATCTTTAAATCATCATCGCGATCGACCATCGCATACTGAGTATCATAAGCAATGGTCCATAAAGCGTTAATCAGAAACACAAACCAAACTATCAGTGGTAGCTCCCCGGTTTGTGCAGCCCACGCCATTGGAATTGCCCAGCTAAAAGCTAAGCCTAAAAAGAGTTGTGGAATATGAGTATAACGCTTCATAAATGGATAAATGAACGCCAACACGATGCCAGCGAAGGATAGCTGAATCGTCAACGGGTTCATGGTCAGCACTAACAAGAATGAGCTGATACCCAAAACCAAAAATAATCCAATCGCTTCTTTTGCTGTCACTTTCCCTGATGGCAGTGGGCGTTGTTTGGTACGTTTTACATGGCCGTCGACTTTGCGGTCAGCAAAATCATTAATCACGCACCCCGCGCTACGCATTAGGAATACACCCAATACAAACACGATAAATACATCCCAACTCGGCATCCCTTGGGCTGAGATAATCAGCGCCCAAATCGTTGGCCACATCAGTAACAGTGAACCAATCGGGCGATCCATGCGCATCAGTTGCCAATATGCTTTGGCTTTTTCTGCGGACATTTACACTGTCTCCTTAGCGTAAACTGGTGAATTAGATAAGAATAACTCGGCGACCAGCATCGGTTTGTGATTCATCCACAACCTTGAGCGTCGCGCTAACAAACGTCCTTCTGGTACGGCTACCCATCCCATTTGCAAAGAATCTCGCTCAACGTTGTCTGCGCTGAACACTGTTAGTCCTAATGGGATATCCCCTTGTTGAGCCAAATCATACTGCTGATCAACTAAGGTTGAGCGAGGAATCAATGTCCGTCCGATAACCCAGTTATCATTGTCACCACACAAAATTACCTCTCGCAGTAAGCAATCTTGTTCGGACAATAACTGGCTTTCGTCCTGTTTTAACGTCGCCGCAGTGACGATCTGATTTTGTAGCAATTCTACCGTTAATGCTTGGCAGTGTTGCTTTAAACGACGTGACAAAGACCCTTGCTCTTCAAGCCAGTGCTTGGCAAATTCATTTGGAAATTCGAATTCGTCGGGGTTTTGCCACTCTACTTCCAATAAAGAAGCAAGATAGAGTGATGTTGGCTGATTCATACTAGTATTCAATTGGAGGCTTTATGCGTACAATAAAGCAACAACTTACCGTCCATAGTAATGTATGTAACCGTAAGTTCCGTTATTTGTTATAGACGGCCCATTGTATCAAGACTGAAGCGATTCGAATATCGCGATCCAGAGAAAGAAAAGTTAGAAATATGTACAAACGTTATATAGCCCAAATTATTTTTGCGTTAACCATACTGTTCGCCGCACCAAGTTGGGCTGAAACGGAAGAAGCTGGACCTAAGTTGGCATACTTTACCCTTGAGCCTGATCTCACGACTAACTTTTACACCAAAGGCAAAAAGTTAGGTTATGTGCAAGTGCGCATCGATATCATGGTAATGAGCCAACAAGATTTATCGATTGTTGAGCATCACCAACCTTTGATTCGCGATGCAGTAATTGAATTACTGGGTAAGCAAACAGAAGATACTATTAAGTCCCTTTCTGGCCGAGAAGATCTGCGCAAAACCTTAGTGACGACCCTCAACGAAACACTTTTGCCCGAAACAGGTAAAACCATCATTGCCGATTTGTTGTTTACAAAATACCTTTACCAATAAACCCAAATCGTTTTGAACATAAAAAAGACCGCTCTTGAGCGGTCTTTTCATTTCAGATTTAGGCTTGCTGTTGGTACTTCATCTTGCCTGAATCAAACAGCGCAATCGCCATCCCCGATAGTAAACCCACTAAGTGAGCGGTGTTTGCAATCGCCATGAACGGCTGCACAAAACCAAGAACTAACCATACCAACATAAAAACGATGATTGGCTTGGGTAGCGTAAGGCCTAAATGTGGCAAGCGGTAACCCAATATCCACAAATAGCCAAGCAGTGCATAGACCACGCCAGACAAGCCACCGAAGTTTGCCCCTTCAACATAGAATTGGCCAGCCCCAGAAAGCGCTGCTGATACTACAAAGAGTTGCAATAGCTTACCGGAACCGAGACGACGTTCGATGTCGCCCCCCAACTGCCACCACCATAGTAAGTTGAACACGATGTGAGTCACTGAAAAGTGCAGTAACGCATGACTTAGCCATCGCCACACTTGCCATTGTTGCCCCTCAAAAGCCGGGAAGTGCAACAACTTAAACACGCCATTGCCAAAGCCAAACATTTGTAACAAGTAGAGGATGATACAGACTGTCATGATCAGCAAAGTTATGGGGCCAGCTTTCGCTTTGACCATGCTCATGATACTCGGGCTGGAATAATGAAATGTGCTCTTACGAGTATCGGCAACGTCCCACGAGGCGGCGCTGTATTTTGAATCAGACGGATTAGCAAGGAACTGCTTAAGTTCGGCTTCCGCTTCTATTTCATGCTGGCTATCAGTCAGCCACAGCGCAAACTGCCCATCTCCTTCTGGCATCATTTCGATGTCAATTTGGCGAGAGGCCATATAATCAATAAAGGCTTGCGCCATACGTGGATTATTTAACGTTACCAATCTCTTCATTAACTTCTCACTATCGGTAGTTCTGCTCGATGCCAGGCTTCAAAGCCACCATCCACACTGTACACCTGTTCAAAGCCTTGGTTAACCAAATATTGCGCCGCACCTTGGCTACTAATGCCGTGGTAACACATCACTAGAATAGGTTGTTCGAACTCCACTTCATCCATAAACGCAACGATCGTATCGTTAGTTAAATGATACGCGGACTCCGCATGCGCAACGGCAAACGATTGAGGGTCACGGATATCTACAAGCTTCGCATCACCCTGCTCGAGCAGCGCTTGCGCACCTTGTACATCGATATGCTTAAACTGATCCATTTACTTTCTCATTGTCTTATTAATATACCCAAGCAACCTCGAACCTAACGTACTAATCAGCACCCGTGGTACAGCATAAAATCCATATTTGAAGCTGCTTGGGTATACTGCCGCTATTGTAACCTATCCAACGGCAAACTTAGACACATGGATAATCAGGGTTTTCAAAAGTGTACACATTCCAACCATTTGTGGATAAAGCTGTGAATTGCGTTGATAAAGTGTATTTGGATCTTTTGATCCACAATATGTAGTGATGATCCTGATCTAACTGTGTGTATATCTATAACTATCCCCAGATGAAAAAGTGCTTGAATCCCTTATTTTGCCCGGGTTTCGAACAATTGATAAATAATTACTTCACAGAGTTATACACAGGTAGCACATAAAATATGGATCGCAAACGCTATCGATTTTCGATCGACAATAAAAAAGCCGAGATCACATGATCTCGGCTTTCTATGAAAATCTTACTTTCAATTAGCAGTAGAACTTAAAATTCACCCACAGCCAATTTTAGTTTCTTCATTGCGTTTTTTTCTAGCTGACGAATACGCTCGGCAGAAACACCAAACTCATCAGCTAAGTCTTGCAATGTTGCTTTCTCATCATCTAACCAACGAGAACGCACGATGCGCTGACTACGCTCATCCAAACTCGCTAATGCATGACCCAAGCGGTTGTTGGTGTGCATTTCCCAGTTTGCAGCTTCGATGTTGTCAGCCACATCAGACGATTTGTCTTCTAGGTACAGCATCGGCGCTGTGTAAGCGTTTGAGCTGTCGTCTTCATCAGTTGGCATATCAAAGGTTGAATCCACCGCCGCTAAGCGTGATTCCATCTCGCGAACTTCAGAAGGCTCAACACCTAACTCACGCGCAACGGTTTCGACTTCACCGTTGTTAAACCAACCCAAGCGCTTTTTCGACTTACGCAAATTGAAGAACAACTTACGTTGCGCTTTAGTGGTCGCAATTTTCACGATACGCCAGTTACGTAGCACGTATTCGTGGATCTCTGCTTTGATCCAGTGGACAGCAAAAGACACCAAGCGAACCCCTACTTCTGGGTTAAAACGCTTAACGGCTTTCATTAGACCGATGTTACCCTCTTGCACAAGGTCCGCCATTGGCAAACCGTAGCCAGAGTAACCACGAGCAACGTGAACAACGAATCGTAGGTGCGAAAGAATTAGACCTTTTGCAGCCTCAATCTCACCTTTGTAGTGTAATCGTTCTGCCAGCTCACGCTCTTCGTCTGCAGTCAGCATTGGGTAGCTGTTTACTGAGCGAATATAGCTATCAAGGCTATCTTGCGTGACTAGAGCCATCGGATACGCTTCTTTTGTCATTCAATTCCTCATCAATCTCTGATCTGGAGCATTACATTGCAAATTTAGCTTCGATATCTTGAACTCAAAATGAACAAGTTTCAAGAAGGGGAAGCAATTATCCATAAACATTCGGTCTAAACAAGGGATCCAGATTAGCTAGTGCTAATAAAATCCAAGTAGTAAGACCTTCATCACTTAAACTGGTTCAATTTCTTTTAAATGTCGTTGCGCCGAAAAGCGCGCCGCAATGCATCCCAAAAGACTACCAATGATGATTAATAGCAAAGATTCATCCCAGCTTAGACCAATCAGGCGAAACTGGCTGTCGTACAATGCAGCAAGATCTTCCACCGCACTATTCATAACAATGGTCACTAAAGCCGTTACCAACCACGCGATGGTGGCACCTAATACGCCAAACCACATCCCCGTGTACAAATAAGGGCGCAGAATAAAACTGTCCGTTGCACCGATCAGTTTCATGGTTTGAATCTCTTCTTTATTCGCCAGCACATTAAATCGCAACGTGTTGCCAACGATTAAAAATACCGCACCGAGCATCAACACTGTCAGAGTAATGACAATAATACTCGCGAGAGTTTTGATCGCATCAAGACGCGCCAGCCAGTCTTCGTCAAGTCTCACATCGGTCACGTCTTGTTGCTCTCGAACGTCTTTGGCTAATGACTGAATATCACTTTTTAGCTCCGAGGCTGGCGTAATCACCAACACACCGGGTAGCGCATAGCCACTTAAAAGGCTGATAGCCTGATCGAATCCTGCATATTGGCTTAAATCAGATAGACCTTGTTGCGGTGAAATATATTCCACCTCTTTTACCAAAGGCCAAGTTTCAATTTGATCTTTGAGAACCATCACACGTGCATCCGGCATGCCTTCTACTAAGTAAGCACTAACTTGCGAGGGAGATGCCACATCTTCCGCGGCACCCGCGACGTTTTTGCCCAGTAGATACAAACAAGCTGGCATGGCAAGTGCCATGGAGATCACCGCTAGGGTCAGAATGTTGCCTAGTGGTCGTTGCCATAAGGCGCTAAAAGAGGATTTTGCTTGTTTTGCGTGGACAGAGAAAAAACCATCGGTATTTGCACGCTTGGCACTGCGGCCTTTCCCCTTCTTTTGGGAGTGCTTGTTACCTGCCATAGTCTTCTACCTCACTTAGGAAGCCTTGGTTCAATTCAAAATGACGATACTGTGGGCGAGTGTTTACTAACCCCACATCGTGCGTGGCAAGTAAGATTGTCACGCCCGCACGGTTAAACTCTTCGAATAGACGCAACACACGGTTGGATAATTCTGGGTCAAGGTTACCTGTCGGCTCATCAGCCACCAGCAACGTTGGTCGATTGACCACAGCACGGGCAATACCGACGCGTTGTTGCTCACCACCAGAGAGTTGACTAGGTAGACAACGAGCTTTATCGAGTAAGCCTGTTTTATCTAACGCCGCAGAAACACGGCGTTTGATTTCGTTTTCAGAAATCGATTCGATACGCATCGGCAGAGCAACATTGTCGTATACGCTGCGATCCATCAATAGACGATGGTCTTGAAAAACAATGCCAATATTGCGGCGCAAAAAAGGGATGTCTTTGCTTGGAATGCGCGTGATATCGTGACCATTAAAATGGATTTTTCCATCGGTCGGGCGCTCTATCGCACAAATCAATTTCAGCAAGGTACTTTTACCAGCCCCGGAATGCCCGCCTAAAAACGCCATTTCACCGCGCCTCAGGTGAAAATCGACTTTTTGCAGTGCTTGTCGACCACCTCGGTAAGCTTTGCTCACTTGCTGAAATTTGATCACCGTTGATTTCCTCTAACTCTTTTTATTCTTCACGACTAAACAGTGCGTCAATAAACTCTTGAGTTTCAAATGGACGCAAGTCTTCGATACCTTCACCCACACCGATGTAACGAATTGGAATACCAAACTGGTCAGCAATAGCGAAAATTACGCCGCCCTTGGCTGTACCATCCAGCTTAGTCAAGGTAATCCCGGTTAGAGGGGCAACATCACTGAAAAGTTTCGCTTGGCTAATGGCATTTTGCCCTGTACCTGCGTCTAGCGTCAGCATGATCTCGTGTGGTGCAGAGTCATCAATTTTCTTCATCACACGTACAATCTTACGCAGCTCTTCCATTAGGTTCGCTTTGTTCTGTAAACGACCCGCGGTATCGGCAATCACAACATCCACACCACGTGCTTTTGCCGCTTCAATCGCATCATAAATAACAGAAGCACTGTCTGCACCAGTATGCTGGGCAATCACAGGAACGTTGTTACGCTCACCCCATACCTGTAGCTGTTCAACCGCCGCCGCACGGAAGGTATCGCCCGCCGCTAGCATCACTTTTTTGCCTTGAGTTTGGAACTGCTTGGCAAGCTTACCGATGGTCGTGGTTTTACCCACGCCATTTACACCCACCATTAAGATAACGTAAGGCGTTTTGTTGCTATCGATTTCTAGTGGCTGCTCGACTTTAGAAAGAATCTCAGCCATTTCTTCTTTCAACAAACCATAAAGGGCTTCGCCGTCTTTCAGATCGCCACGTGTGGCTTTTTCTGTCAGGTTGTTGATAATTTTTGTTGTGGTATTCATGCCCACATCAGCAATAAGCAGTTGCTCTTCTAGCTCTTCAAACAAGTCTTCATCGATTTTCTTACCGCTGAACAGACCGAAGAAGCCAGCGCCGATGTTTGCTTTTGTGCGGCTTAGGCTGCGTTTGAGGCGAGCAAAAAAGCTCTCTGTTGGCTTTTCTTGTTCTTGAACGCGAGGTGCAGCAGGCTCTTCTGCTTCTGCTTCTGCTTCTGCTTCTGCTTCTGCTTCTGCTTCTGCTTCTGCTTCTGCTTCTGCAGCCTCCGCTTTTTTCGATTCTTCTTCAAGTTCTGGCGTTGCTTCCGCTTGCTCAGCAGCCGCGTCGGTTTGCTGCTCTTCAGAAGGCGCTTCCACTGCTTCTTCTTTTACTGTTTCTTCAGTTTTTGGCTTTGGGCTTTGTTCTTCGTCACCAAAACCTAGCCACGAAAGTAATCCGCGCTTCTTTTTTTCCGTCATCTGGGGCTATCCTAGATTGTTCTTTTATCTATTAATGACTCTTTTTTGACAAGATTATTATCTGTCTAAAAAAGGCTAATGACAAAGTTGTGAAAACTTTCCGATTAGGTAATTCTAATCTTATTAGTGTTACACTCTGTCATCTTGAATATTCTGGGCTGTATCCAAGCTCCAAGCTCACGGCTTGGGCGATTAGATATAGTATCACTTTATTAGCGGTCAAAAAATCTATGGTAAGACGTCGCCAGCAAAACTCATCACAAAAAAAGCCAACAACGGGCTTTGTTCGCATTATTAGTGGCTTATGGAGAGGCAGAAAACTTCCTGTACACGATGCTGAAGGCTTACGCCCAACGACCGATCGCGTCAAAGAAACGCTATTTAACTGGCTGGCTCAAGATGTGCCGCAAGCAAAATGTCTCGACTTATTTGCCGGCTCCGGCGGCTTAGGCTTTGAGTCGGCTTCGCGCCAAGCAGAGCAAGTGACCATGGTCGAGCTGAACCCACAAGCTTTCCAACAGTTACAGAAGAATGTGGCGTCTCTCAACGCGAACAACATCCAAGTAGTGAATACCGACGCACTGAGCTTTTTAAAACAGCCGGGTACTGCGCACCATGTGGTGTTTATTGACCCACCGTTTCGTAAGGGACTATTGGATGAAACCGTGGCTCTGCTAGAACAAAATGGCTGGCTCGCGGAAGACGCGATGATTTATATTGAAACAGAAAAAGAACTCAATATTGCCGACTTACCAGAAAACTGGCAGTTACATCGAGAAAAAACAGCAGGCCAAGTGAGTTACCGTCTGTATGAACGTACCTCCGCATAACGCCTCGATTTAAAAGGACACTTAAATGAAAGCATTAATTCTGCTGGCCAAAGCGGCTATCGCCTTTGTTTGGTTAGTATTGATCCTCAATATCTTTATGCCGTTTCCCGGTAATGCCGCGATTGCGCTGTACATCATGACCGCTTTTTTGTTCATCATGCACGGTTTACAAATGGCCATCTTCATTGGCGCATTTGGCGACAAAATTAAAATGAGCAGTTGGGAAAAATATTCCATCCTGATCTTTGGTATTTTTGCCCTGCTCGATATTCGTCGTAAACACATGATGTAATCGCCCAAATACTAAAAAGCCGCTCTCAAGAGCGGCTTTTTTATTGCGTTTATTCCGTCACCCAAGATAACTCTTAACACCATCCAAAAACATTTGAGTGGAGATCATCACCAGCAACAAGCCCATTAAACGCTCTACCGCTTTTAGACCACGCTCGCCCAACAAACGATTAAAGAAGCCATAAAACATTAGAATAAAAAATGTTGCGCCCCACGCAATCACAACTGATGCGGACATTTCCAACACTTTTTCTGGATGCTGTGAAGATAGCAAAAGCAATGCTGCAATCACTGAAGGGCCCGCGATCATAGGAATGGCCATCGGAACAATAAAGGGCTCCTCCCCTGCCGCCAGTCCAGTGATACTGCCAGCGCTCGGAAAGATCATCTTAATCGCGATAATGAAGAGAATAATGCCACCTGAGATGCTGAGCGTTTCTGGCTGGACATGCAAAAAACTTAAGATGCTTTGTCCTGCAAACAGAAACAACATCAAGATCAGTAAGGCAAACAGTAGTTCACGAATCAATACCTTACGGCGACGCTTAGGATCGATGTGCTTGAGAATAGACAACACAATCGGCAAATTACCGAGAGGGTCCATGATTAGAAACAGCATGGTCGCTGCAGAAAGAATGTCCATATTCTGGCCTCACCTAAAAAATGGCGGCCAGTGTATAGCAAACTGACAACGTGAGTACATGGTTGAGGGCGAAAACAGCATATTCACCCTCGCATCATAGCCGCCGCTTAGTGATTGCAGACACGCGCCATATTGACCACAAACTTACCTTCAAGCTCACGGATTTTGTCGCGCTTGAGCAAAAATGCTAGCAATGCATCTAAGTCTAGATCATTCAGTTTACAGGTGTGAAAGCGAACGGTGTTGCCAAAGTGCTGTGCCAGCGCTTCGCGATCCATTGGCGTTTCTCGAAGTAGCTTTAGCAGCTCGTGGGCATGGATTTCACTCATTATTGACTCCAGTCATCAAGAACAATACGTCCAGTTTACTGAAATCTTCGTGAGCTGCTTTGACTTAAATTAGTAAATGATAGAGGCAACAATGAGGGCGTGGGCAAAGAAGTAGCTGCCACTTACCCACAGATAGGCGTGTTTCATCGGTTTTCGGTAACCGTGTATCGCATACGCCAACGCCGAATAGATCAAAACTAGGGTTCCGCTGAAACCGATAGCATTGGCATAGCTCGGGGCCTGCAACCAAACTTCACCCGCCGCCCAAGCAAGCTGAACCAGCATCATCCCCATGATCACAACGGGAAACACCAGAGAGTCGAGTTGAGGTAGCAACAAAAAGAACGCCACGATACTCGCTGCGAGCAGTAGGGCCAACAGCCACCAGACAATCTCACCATTAAGCTGTACCCAAAATGACTTGCTGTAGCACACCTGAGCAAGCAAATACGCAGCAAAGTAAATTAGCTTGCGAGTTTTAAACGAGTGCAGCGTATCTGCCACCATAGACACAATAAGCCCACCCGCAATCCAGTAGGTATATGTTGCGGATGCGCCTTGAGTTAACACCAACACAAGAAGAAGTAGCAGAGTAAAGATTTTAAACACGAGGGATTGTGTCGGGTTAGCTTGTTTTGCTCCCAACACGGAATACACACCTGATAGCCCTATCGCCAGCCAACTCCACATGCCGTATACACCTTTTACTTAAACTCGCCGCTAGTCTAGGTAGACCAGTTTTGATGTAAAGACACAATCTGCGAAAGTTGGATCTCGCTAGCGATTCGAAACATTTTGTAACCCTCAGTCTGCACAACAATTAAGTCGATGAGCCTTAATGACGGCCATAAATATGGGGCAGAGCCCTATCCCATGAGCCAAGTTCATCAAATCACACGGCACAATAACCCGCGCTTAGTCAGGCCATTTAACTAAAAAGCAGCCCAATGGCCTTGGTAACCCATCACGTCAAAAACTGATGACTAAACCATCAGACTGTATACATCACAGGCAACAAGAATAAATAACAGACACAAAACAGAAAATCGTCTTGGTAGCGAGCTAAGATAGTAGAAACCACCGATGAACAGATTAGAACAACATGAAAAATCAAACTTAACTCAATAACAAAAACATCAAATAACGAACGTAAGCTAATGATAAATAAAGCCACATTCTCAATAACCATCGAAAACACCGACTTCATAAACCATCAAATCACTAAACACTTTTTAAGCCCATATTTTCTCATTAGATAAGAAAATTCCCCTTCCACACCTCAACTCAATGATGCACCTCCATAGCACATCTTTTTATTTTCTCAATTTTTGAGAAACACAGACAAAATCGGCAATCAACATACCAACCGAAACAAAAAACAATTTCCAAGCCAACAACAAACCAAGATTGACACTTTAAAATCATACACTTAAACAAAATACGAACAACAATCACACAATGCGAGCATTTTAAATACAACACAAAAAACACAGTTTCATTAGTCAAAAACACGTAAAAAAAGACAAGTTAAGTGTATTTTTTGAAAAGATTATCGAGCATATGTTGATCAAACCCCAAAAACAGTGCTATATTAAATTCATCGAGTTCATCAAAGATTAAGGGGTAGTGTTATGATTTCATCTTCTCAAAAACAAGGGCTGGTAATGATTGCAGTGGTTGTGGGTTTAATGACACTGCCAATGATGTACTAACCTACTGATTAAAAATAAAAAAGGACGCAAATGCGTCCTTTTTTATTTATCTGTATTTTTCTACTGTATGTGTTTGGACAAGATATCCCAATGCATATAGTAGAAACCAAGAGCGGCGAGCGTAATCAACGTCATTAGCAAAATTGCTGCACGCCAAATAAAACGAGAGCTTCTTGGCGTTAGCTCTTTTTCACAAGCGTCACATGCCGCCATAAAGCCTTTCCGATCATCCAGCTTATAATCGTCTTCGTGAACCACTTTATTACGCACAGTAGCGATAAAACGAAGCTTCGCTATCACGTCATGTGGTAAACGTTCTTCACAACTATTAATAAGTTGGTGTAACCCTTTCCCTTCTGCATGGTACTGAGTACGCAAAAGTTTTTCGATCGTTCGGGTACGCATGACTACTTTTTCAATATCTGACATCGTAACCCTCCTTACCAGACCCTTCCCGTGTTCGTTATTTTTATTCTTCTATAAATTTAGAGCTTTTTCGAGCCGTTAAGTGCAATTTTACTTTCAATTTGTGCCCTTGAGCGCATATAGCCAGACAAGTGAAAGCTGCTTAGTTCAGCTTTAGTGACGTAGCTTGCAGATGAAGCAACGATTTCATCGCGCGCCCATTGAGGTAAACCGTGAAGTGCGCCGAATAAAATTCATGTCCCTTTCATTAGATTATGAATAAGTTATCTCAACTCATCGTTTCATCAGTGAGTTCTGTAGAATAGAGCTCAATGAAACATCGGAGGTTAACATGCCAATCTCACTTATTGTCGCCCTGTTCGCCCTTATTGCTTTGGGCGCATGGGTATTTTTTCGTTTCTATAGCAAGCACTATGTGGGCGAAGACGCTCCAGAACAAAGTGCACAGGTAACTATTTTAGATAAGCAAGCTATCGACGTCCCAGATGCACCACCAGGCCAAGACGACCAAGAATATTGGATTTATGTCCAACGCGGTTCTATTGGCCCTAAACGAGAGTTCCAAATTGGAGTGCACTACTACCATGCACTCAACCCTGGAGATAAAGGAACGCTAACCTATCGTGGTAACAAATTCCTTCACTTCGCCATCAAACGTTAAGGCAGTAACCAACGAGTCTTGGCAGAGCGAGAAAAGAGATAGCTCATCGCCAAGGCTCCAGCTCCACTGATAATGATCCAGACTGGAATCACCCATGCGGGATGTCCGGTGTACCAACCAAACGCTTTCATCGGCCATAAGAAAATTGGGTGAAGTAAGTAAATCCCCAAGCTGTGCTGACTGATCACACTCACCACTTTTTGTACTTTTGGTGACAAGCCTTCCCCAAAGTAACGACCGATCATGAAAATCATCGAAGCCGCTAGAATGACATTCAGTGTTTTGTAAGAAAGCCAGCGTCCAACCGTGTACTTCTCCGCCTCTAAACTGTTCGTCACGACCATAGTAAATGTCACAGCCAACGCGACGAGGCCAAACCCTGTAAATAAGGTCACCATAGAGCGGTTCAAAGGCACTTTTTGAAATAGAACATAACCCAGAGGAAGGTAACCCATGTAGAGCCACATTTGGTTACTCCACGGACCATCAATCTTGAACAAAAACAGCGTGCTGGTGAAAAGCCAAAATGCGAGATAGGTATACAATACATTGTCATCAACGTTGCGTACCATCCATTGGAACAACGGAATCACAAAATACAGCGGTATAAAGTAATAGAAGAACCCTAGGTGGTAATACGTCGCGTGGAATGGGCTATTGCTCAATACCTCTTTTACGGTTTCAAAGTCAAACCCTTGAGCCGTCCAGCCAGAGAGGTATGCATAAAACATCGACCAAATAAGAAATGGGACTAAGACTTTGCCTAAACGCCTTTTGATATAATACTTACCGTCAAATGGTCGAGTGTCACTGAGCATCAACGCTCCGGTGATCAGAATGAAAACTGGCACCGCCCAGCGGGTAACGCTATTAACGCCTACCGCCGTCAACCATTGGTCAAACGGGATCACTCCTAACTCATTTCGATAAGGGGCCAAGACGTGAATGGCGATCACTGCCACCGCAGCAAAGCAGCGCAATAAATCAAAAAACAGAACCCTTTCTCTCATACCTTTCCCTACTTTGAGTCGCTTATCGTTTATAGCATAGGGTAAATCTCAGCCAGTGAAATGGTTAACAATCTGTTTTTGCTTATTTTTAACGCAACAATGACCTACAACGGGGATTTCATCACCACTCTAATCAATTAACGAGAACCAAACATCAGCATTCACTCTCGATGCCAAACCCACACAGTTTGATTACATCAACGGCGCATAAGAAACAAAAATGGCTCCGATTTGGAGCCATTTATACCATCTACAGATAGCAATACTGGGAATAGTTACGCAGTAGCAACGTTAGCTTTTGGCAACTTAATCGAAATCAACGTCGTCAGCGCCAAGAAAGCAAAGGAGACCCATAAGCACGCCGCAAGACCAGCCTCTTGGTAGATCCAACCCGATAATACCGTGCCAATCAAACGTCCCATCGCATTGGCCATGTAATAGAAGCCAACATCGAGAGACACACCATCGCCTTTGGCATAGCTCACAATCAGATACGAATGAAGTGAAGAGTTAATGGCAAACACAGCGCCAAAAATCATTAACCCCACAACAATCACCAACTCAGGCTGCCAACCGATTTGCACACCATAAGCAATACCGCCCGTAATTAACGCAAGAATTCCTGCCCATACTAATGCTGCACTACCATCAGGCACGCGACCTTGCGCTTTACCAGTAATACGCGGCGCAAAGCCTTGCACAAACCCATAAGCAATGACCCATGCGGCTAAAAAGCCACCGACCCACAAGTGATCCCAACCAAACACGCTGCCGAGATAAATAGGCAGAGCGACCACAAACCACACATCACGTGCCCCAAACAAGAACATACGTGCCGCAGATAAAATATTTATAGATTCGGATTTGGAGAAAATTTGGCGAAACTTAGGTTTGCTCTTTGCTTTACCCATGTCAGCTTCTAGCCAGATCATGCTGCAAACAAACACCAATGCAAGCACACTCGCCATAATAAACATCGAGTTTTGGAAACCCACCCAAGACAACAACAAGCCACCGACAAAGAAACCCGCTCCTTTGAGCGCGTTCTTCGAGCCCGTCAAAATGGCCACCCATTTGTAAAGCGCGCCTTGCTGCTCGTCTGGCACTAGCGTTTTAATCGCACTCTTAGCACTCATCTTGTTGAGGTCTTTGGCAATCCCCGACAAAGCTTGCGCCGCCATCACCCAAGGAATCGTCAGCCATGCGTTGGGTACTGCCAGCATCAACAACGCAAACACTTGCATCGCTAAACCAATATTCATGGTTTTGTTCAGGCCTAACCTTGCGCCCAACCAACCACCAATCAAATTGGTCACCACACCAAAAAATTCATAGAAAAGGAACAGTGAGGCAATAGCTAACGTGGAATAACCCAAGTCGTGAAAATAGAGCACCACCAGCATACGCAGCGCTCCGTCGGTCACGGTAAAGTTCCAATAGTTAAACGTCACTAACATGTGCTGACGAATACTTTTGCTCAATTGAGAAATCATATTGACCTCTTATGTACAGCGATAGAAGCATTTAGATCATCATGTGCCAAATGCTTATTAACATGTACACCAACCATAAGGCGATACAACCTTAGTTCGAATTAACAAACACACCGAAATTTACAAATGGACAAAGATAACCAATAAAAAACAAAAACTTAAATTGAACTTTTTAGTTTTACTGCTGACCTATTTTCCATTATATAAACTGGAACATAGCTTTTGGATCATGATGTTCCAAAAGCTATTTAAGCTGATCAAGCGTCTTGCGCCACGCGTTCGATGTACTCAAGCTGCACCGGTTTTGTAAACGCACCAGGGCGAAGAGCCTGCACTTCTCGCACGATATCTTCTAACTGCCATTTCTTCTCTAGCAGCAAGTGAGCCGCAAACAAACCTGTGCGACCCGAGCCGCCCATGCAGTGCATCGCGACTTTGCCACCTTGAGCAAGAATCGCATGCAGTTCCGGACTGGCTTGGTGCCACTTCGCCGCAAATTCTTCACTTGGTGCGCAGTCATCTTCAATCTCGATCTGGAACCATTTCATGCCCAGTTGCTGAGTGGTGTCACCCAAAGCCGCAACGTCTTTCGCTGCTAACTCGCTATCGTCCAATGCAGTAACGACCGCTTGAACCCCCTGCTCCTTCAACTGTTCCAACGACGCTTTCAACTCGACGCCTTTGGTACCCGGGCACGGTGTTAGGACTAATGCACCAGAGTCCAAATCTAATTGCCATGTAGGATGAGACATTGTGAGCTCCTGTTATGCCAGACCAACGTTACGAACCAATTCTGCGGTGCGCGTTGCGTAACCCATTTCATTGTCGTACCAGGCGTAAATCTTCACCATTCGTGAGCCAACCACCATGGTGGATTGTGCATCAACGATGGTTGAGCGTTGGTCGCCTTTGTAATCGATCGACACTAACGGACGTTCCTCAAAGCCAAGAATGCCTTTTAGCTCCCCTTCCGACGCCTCTTTCAGCAAAGCATTCACTTCTTCTGCTGTGGTATCGCGTTTTACATCGAAGATGATGTCGGTCAATGACGCATTCGCCAATGGTACACGTACCGCGTGGCCGTTAATCTTGCCTTTTAAATCTGGGAAAATTTCCACAATTGCTGTCGCACTGCCGGTAGTGGTCGGGATAAGACTCATGCCGCACGCACGAGCACGACGCAGGTCTTTATGTGGCGCATCCAAAATGGTTTGCGTATTGGTCAAATCGTGAATTGTCGTGAAAGAGGATTGCTCAATGCCCAACTTCTCATGAATAACTTTCACCACAGGCGCTATACAGTTTGTTGTGCACGAAGCGGCTGTCACGATACGATGTTTTTCAGGATCGAAGATGTGGTCATTCACACCAACTACAATGTTCGCAATACCTTCTTCTTTCACTGGTGCACTCACCACCACGCGCTTCACACCTTGATCGAGGTATTGGTCTAGGTACGAGGTTTTGCGGTGTACACCTGTCGCTTCAATCACAACATCGCAGCCAGACCAGTTCACAGCGTCGATATCACGTTGCTGAGTCGTGGCGATGCGCTTGCCATTGATGACGATTTCATTGCCCTCAACCTGCACTTCATGGTGCCAACGACCTTGCACTGAATCGAACTCTAATAAGTGGCCAAGCGTCGCTGCATCACCTGCGACATCGTTGATTTGCACAAACTCTAACTCTGGCCAGTCGAATGCCGCTCGCAGTGCTAAACGACCAATTCGGCCAAAGCCATTAATGCCTACTTTAATTGTCATAGTTTTACCCTTTAATCTTCTACCTTGAATCTCTGTTTGCTATTAACAGCAAGCCTCACGACTTTTATCGTGCAAGCGTGTGATGTCGTCTTGGTACTCTTGCTTCAAACAGTTTGATGCCACTAAGTCTTCAATCAGCTTACGCATCCAACCTGGTAGTTGCTGCGATAACTCGTAGTACACCCATTGCCCTCGGCGTTTATCCACCAAGATGCCACTGGAGCGTAACTGAGCAAGATGACGAGAAACTTTCGGCTGACTCTCTTGCAACGCAAACGCCAAATCACCCACGCAAGTTTCGCCTTCACGGGCCACCAGCATTAAACAACGTACGCGCGTTTCATCAGATAACAGCTTGAAAAACTGATGTGGAAGCATAATAAACATACCTATATATGGATATGCGTATATATTTATTTAACTCTGAAATGTCGTCAAGAGTGATCCCATCATCGTCATAAAAGTTTCACATCGAAACAGCCAATAAAGATTGAGAGAAGAACGGTTAGAGAGAATAAAGATACGGCAGAAATTTACGCAGTTGCGACGTTTTGACTCCAGCGAACCGCTTCGCCTAACGAAAGCTTGACCTCTTCCAAAGACAATCCCAACTGCGTCGTGATTTTTTCAACGCCTGACCAGTCGGCACGCTCGTAACACTCTTCGAGAGAAATCAGCGCACCATAAACTCCCTTGCGATGTAATAAGGCTTGTTGTACGGATTCGCTAAGTGGCAATTGCTTGACTAAAGATTCCACCGACAAATCGAGCATCGCATCTAAAATCGATAATAAACCGACCATAAACCCTTGTTCGTTGAGGTGGGAAAATGGCTGATAACGCGACATTAATTGGCAGAACTGCGCTCGTTGTAATGAAAGGTGATACAGCTCTCGAGGCTTGTTACTAGAGATATACGACGCCACGACCAAGGAGACAAACTGCTTAAGATTATCCTGACCAAGGTAGATCAAGGCCTGACGAAACGAGCTGATTTCGACAGCGAGGTTTGGCGCTTGCGTATTTACAAAGCGCAATAATTTGTACGACAACG
Organism: Vibrio sp. T9; assembly: GCF_003123985.1. NCBI lineage: Bacteria > Pseudomonadati > Pseudomonadota > Gammaproteobacteria > Vibrionales > Vibrionaceae > Vibrio > Vibrio sp. T9. The sequence goes on along the minus strand of NZ_NIGY01000016.1, from coordinate 22,221 downwards.
CGACATCTTGCGTAATGATGGTTTCAATACGAGTAAAGTCTGGCTCTGGTGAGCAGACTTCACGAAAAAGCTGTAGCGCTAACACTTGCTCAGGGCTCACGTATTTTGTTTGCGAAACTAATGGCTTACTAAAAAAGTAGCCTTGGAAAAACTTAAAGCCAGCCGCTTTGGCTTGCTCAAACTCTTCTGCGGTTTCAACACGTTCCGCCAAAAAGTGGTACTTGACGCGTTTAGCAAGGTGAGCTTTGACCAACGCACACGCTTTTTCCAGCCCCATTGCCATGATATCGAGTTTAACGATGTGCACGTAAGGTAAGAAGCGACGCCACTCCGGCGTTAAGGTGAAATCATCCAGCGCGATCAAATAACCTTCTCGATACAACTCGCGAATCGCATCGAGAAGATCATCGGTCGGCTGGCAAGTTTCCAGGACTTCGACGACGATTTTGTTTTTTGGCAAGCTGCGCGGTAAGCGGCGCACCAAGCTTTGATGAGGAAAATTAATAAAGCATCGCGAAGAAGCAATCACTGGGTTAGTGCCCAGTGATAGGAAATTCTCGACAATTAATCGGTATGTTGCTCGGTTTGACTCAATATGCGAAGGGTATGCGTTACTCTCCCCATCTCGAAACAACAATTCATAACCCAGCGTCTGTCTTTTGCGGTTAAAGATCGGCTGGCGAGCAACATACGTTGTATTCATGCTAAAGAAGGACCTATTAAATGGCTTATGACTTTGCAGCTGCTAATAATGCACCACAACCCATAAACATTGAACCGAAGACTTTGTTTATTTTCCCCATGATTTTATCGGAGCGAATAAAACGTCCCATTTGCGCCGCCAAGGTGGTGTAACCCAACATCACACACGCGTCGATCACAACAGTCGTAATACCAAGCACCAACAGTTGCGTCAGTTGGTCTTGTGCCGGGTCAATAAACTGTGGAAACAACGCCACCAGAAAAACAATCGATTTAGGGTTCGTCAGGTTAATCAAAATAGCTTTGTACAAGAGTGCCATGCCAGACATGTCTTTGTGGCTCTCAGCCGCCACCAAGCTGGAAGTGTCTCGCCATTTCTGGATACCCAACCAAACCAAATAAGCCGCGCCAACCCATTTAATGACAGAAAATGCAGTTGCCGATTGTGCGACTAGCGCACCAATTCCTGCCCCAACTAACGCAATGTGAATAGCCAAACCAATTTGGAGACCGATCACAGCCCCCAAAGATTTGCGAGTACCGTAACTCAAACCATTGCTGATTGAGTTCACCGTGCCAGACCCCGGAGCCAAACTAAAAACGATTGCAGTTACTACATAAGCTAACCAGACGTGGGTATCCATTGCATTTCCTCACTAATTCTTCGATGATACATCGCGTAAACAACGTATCTTCAGGTAATCGACTAATGGCTACTAACCATTCACCTTTGACTTATACTCAAGAGTCATTATTTGAGCAAGCAATTGGTGGTCCGATCGCGGCACTTTGGCAAACTCGCCAAGAAGGCTTTGTTAAAGGAACTGAGAAAAAGAACATTTACTGGTGCAAACTGACCAACCCAGAACATAAAAAAGCCGTGCTCATCGTTAATGGGCGCATTGAGTCTTCCTGGAAATACCAAGAACTGTTTTACGATCTCTATCGCCAAGGCTTCGACGTCTATTCCTTTGACCACCGCGGACAAGGTTTATCAGATCGTCTATTGTCTGACTCAGATATGGGTCACGTCTATGACTTTACTGATTATATTGACGATATGGACGTGGTCGTAAACAAACACGACCTTAGCGACTATCAACAATGTTTCATCATTGCCCACTCCATGGGCGGCGCAATCGCTACACGTTATCTGCAAACTCACCCAGAACATCCCTTTACTGGTTTGATTCTCAGTGCGCCTATGTTTGGTATTAATCTGCCATGGTACTTATCGCCAATAGCGATTCCAGTGACACAGATTATGTCAGCGGTATCGACTTTGCCACGTTATGCGCCAGGACATCAGGCCTACTTTCCTAAGCCCTTTGAAGATAACCCGCTCAGCCAAAGCTATGGTCGCTACCAATGGTTCCGAAATCTCTATACGGAAAAACCGGAACTGCAAGTCGGTGGACCGAGCACACGATGGGTATGGCAAGGGCTAATGGCAGCAAAACAATGCTTTTTATTGACTCGCCAAGTAAAAGTACCGGTGCTCCTGATTCAAGCTGGGAACGATCGTATTGTCAGCAATCTGGCACAAAAACGTTTTATCGATAAATTGCGTAAAACCAACCCACATGCGGAGCTACTTTCTATCGAAGACGCTCAGCATGAGATCTTATTCGAGACCGACCAGTATCGTAATCAAGCACTCGATGCAATCTTCCGCTTTATGAATGACCCGAAATCATCGCCAAACGAAAAAACATAATAAGAACTCTAGGCGACCATTTCACGGCCATGATTAAAGAGGAAATGTCTGCACATTGATTTACCCTCTTTTTCATCCTCATTTTGACGTACACTGCTTGGGTCTGGCTGCGTTGAACCATGCAGATGCAACCGACCAAAGTTCCCCCGCATTCGGAGCAGCATGATCTAGTCAGTCTGCTGTACTCCGTTTGCAATCACCTGTTCCACACTATCCAAACCGTTTACGAGGACTTCATGAGCACATCGCTACCTTGCAAAGAGATCACTAAAATCGTTGCCTCTGATCTGGATGGCACGTTACTCGCACCAAACCATCAGCTCAGTGCTTACTCAAAAGAGACGCTAAAAGCGCTGCATGAAAAGGGTTACACCTTTGTCTTTGCAACAGGCCGTCACCACGTAGACGTTGCGAGCATCCGTCGTCAGGTCGGAATTCCGGCTTACATGATCACCTCGAACGGTGCCCGTGTGCATGACCAGGAAGATCAGCTGATGTACAGCGAGAATGTCCCTGCAGAACTGGTTCAAGGCGTGATCGACACGATCAAGCACGATCAAGAAATACTTATCCACATGTATCAAAATGACAGTTGGTTGATGAACAAAGACGACGAAACATTGCGTGATTTCCATGACGAATTCACATACGTCTTATTCGATGAAGACCAAGCGCCAACTGACGGTATTGCGAAAATCTTCTTCACCCATCCAGCACAAGACCACGAACGCTTGGTGGTGTTTGAAAACAAACTACGTGAACAATTTGGCGATAAGCTGAATATTGCGTTTTCAACACCATGGTGCTTGGAAGTAATGAGTGCAGGTGTGTCTAAAGGCCATGCTCTTGAAGCGGTAGCGAAAAAACTCGGCCTCACGTTAGAAAATTGCGTGGCATTTGGTGATGGCATGAATGACGTAGAAATGCTGTCGATGGCAGGTAAAGGATTGGTCATGGGTACATCACACGAGAAAGTGATGAAAGCATTGCCAAATAACGAAGTGATTGGCAGCAATGCAGAAGATGCGGTTGCACACTACCTACAAGATCACTTGCTGTAAGCTGCAATACTCCAAACAATAAAAAAGGGCTGCACATTCGCAGCCCTTTTCTTTTATCGCTGACTTGGCAACTTCTCTTTGCCAAGGATCGCTTCCCACTCTTCTTCTGTCACTGGCATGATCGACAAGCGATTTCCACGTTTCACCAATGGCATGTTCTCAAGTTCTGGCATCGCTTTCATCACCGATAACGGAATCACTCGCGCCGTTTTACGCACGAATTCGACATCCACCATAATCCAACGCGGGTTGTCTGGGTCTGACTTTGGGTCGAAATAATCACTTTCAGGATCGAACTGGAAATGATCGGGATAGGCTTCTCTCACGACTTTAGCAATACCGGCAACGCCAACATTCTTGCAAGAAGAGTGATAAATCAGGACTAAATCGCCCACCTTCACTTGGTCACGCATCATATTGCGCGCCTGATAATTACGAACTCCCTCCCAACATGAAACCTTTTGGGTTCGAAGCGTGTCAATAGAAAAGGTATCTGGTTCAGTTTTAAATAACCAATATGCCATAATGCCATCCGATGCCGATTGAGTAACAATAATGAGGAAGATATAACATGAAGGCTTTGAAAAACCCAGTGGCGCTTGCCACTCTGCTGGTTCTGCAAGCATGTAGTTCGCAGCCGCCACAATCTGGCGCTGCCGACCCAGCTTCTCCACCAGCCACCTTAGATAAGCCTGACACCATTCAACCTCAAACCTTTATGCTACGTGGAAAAGTGATCGTCGGTCACGAGAGCCAATACATCATGCCTTGTGGCAGCGACAAGCAATATTGGTTACAACTGTCACCACAGCAAATGCAACGAGCAATTCAGTTAAATAACGAGCCTTACCAGACCATGTATGGAGAGGTTATCGGCCATCTCAACCCACCGGGCATCGATGGGTTTTCTGCCGATTTCGATGCTAACTTTGTCGTGGAACAAGTGAACTTCCTGACAACGGAAAACCCAAACCGTTGTCAGCAACCAAACAAACCAACTCGCGTGTTTGGTAATGAGCCTTCTTGGTCGGCAAGCTTTGAGGCTAATGGACTGACATTCCAGCAAATCGGCAAACAAACCAAAAAATTAGCGATTAAGAGCAGTCAACTTCAACCTCGCCAGCGCACATATCAACTACAAGATGGTGAGCTTCTCCTAACAGAAAACCTCTGCTCAGATACGATGAGTGATTCTTTGTATGGCTGGAAAGCGACGCTAAAACATGATGGCGACACTTATCAAGGTTGCGGTACGGCTGCAAACGTGGACGCTACGCTTAGCTGGGCCAATACCTATGTCGCGACTTCAACCCAATCACAAGGTTTTGAGGTGCAAATGACCTTAAACCCAGACCACAGCGCCACAACAAAATACAGTTACGCCAATGGGCAGGCACCGTTAATTGAGCGTGGGTACTGGCAACAATTAAGTCCGTCTCAGGTTCAAGTCGTCATGACGCATCATCAACAACAAAGACTGATGTCAGAGCGACTGTTTACGCGAGAAGGCAATCAGCTCAAAGCGACCAAAGAAAAAGTCGGAAACTTGGTATACCCAATCGCCGATGGTGGTTTAGTGCTTTACCCTGCCACCGTTCGTGATGAGGGCATGATGCAACCAGCCGAGAAACGCGCCAACAAGCCCATCAGCAGTGCAGACGTACCTTCTAGTGCGGAGTTTGACTCCAAAGTAGATGCCGCCGTGCGCAACTACTTCTTCATTCACCAAACTAACCCCAACAACAACCAATACCGTTGGCTAACTTACGACCTCAACGGCGATGGTAACGAAGAGCTATTAGTACAGCTGGATTGGTGTGGTTCCGGTGGCTGTACATTGCTGATATTTGAACATCACGAAAAAGAGTGGCGCTTCAATAGCCGCATCACACTGGTACAAAGCCCGATTATGCTCGGCCAACAAACCTCTCATGGCTGGCGAGATCTTATTTTTAATGTCAGCGGTGGCGGATCTAAGGCAGCCCAACACGTGATGCAATACAGTGGGGTTAGCTACCCACTCAACCCAAGCATGGCACCAACGGCAACGCCAAACCAAATCAGTGGCGTGCGTCTGTTCTCGGATGGGGTTAGCCCTGTGCGCGAAGGAGTTCGTCTGTAATGTCGCAACCGTGTCCAAATTGTGGTTTTCAATTCAACTGTATGTGCTCACTGGTGCCGAAACTTACCAGCGAGCACAACATCTTGCTGTTGATGCATCCGAATGAACTGACGCGTGATACTAATACCGGCCAGCTACTAGAGCAGTGCCAACTCAATATTGAGCGAGTAATCTGGGATCGAAAACAACCACCAGCAGACTTGCTCGCTCGATTAGCTGATCCGTCGCTGTATCCAGTGCTTCTATTCCCAAGTGAAGAAAGCGTCACACTCGAACATGTGGCGCTCCAAAGCCAGCAACAAACCAAAAATCCGCTGTTTATTATTTTGGACGCTACCTGGCAAGAGGCGCGCAAGATGATCAACAAGAGCCGTTGGTTAGAAAGTATCCCTACTATGGCGCTGTCTGCATCGGCGGACTCGCAATATCAGCTGCGACGCAACCAACAACAAGGCAATTTGTGCACGTTTGAAGTCGCCGCACATTTACTCGGACAACTAGGCGAGCAAAATAACCAGCAAAAAATGCTCACATTCTTTGCTCACTACCTTGCACTATTTCAAGCCGAAAAAAGTGGACACGCTCTCAAGCAATCACCGAGCTAACTCAACTAAAACCGAATGGCTCAAAATAAAAAACGCAGCCAAGGCTGCGTTTTTTATTGGAATTGTTTCACGTGAAACACAACTAAAACAAACGCGTAGGTTCACCCAAGTAGTAGCCTTGCAGATAGTCGACGCCCATATCCTGCGCGATTTTGCACACCTCTCGATTGTGGACAAACTCCGCCACCGTCTCCGCATTAAACACCTGACATAAACGTACCAACTGGGAAGCTATTTTGCGCTGCTTTAAGTCTTTATCGATATCACGGATCAAGCTGCCATCGAGCTTTATGACTTCCGGCTCCAGCTTTAGGATTTCATCAATATTGGAATAACCTGAGCCAAAATCATCAACAATGATACGCGCTCCTAAGCTTCTAAAATGACTGCATACTTCGATCATCCGACCGTAGTCTTTGATTTGCTCAGATTCCAACACTTCCAAACCAATTCGCCTAGGGTCATTGAGCTGACAAATTTCATGCTCTAAAAGCATTAAAGTTTTATCACTAAGCAAATCTTGCGGCGATAAGTTAATAGAAAAGTCACCTTGCCTATCTCGCATGTAATGTAACGTAGAATGGATCATGTGCCGACTCAATCGAGTATAAAGATGCGTATCGGAAATAATAGGCAGGAAGCGCCCTGGCGCAATCACCGTTCCATCCTCCTCCAAAATGCGAACCAAACATTCTTGGCTAGCCAATTTATGGCTATCCGCATGCACTATCGGCTGGCTATAAGTGATGATGTTCTGTTTGAGAATGGCTTTACTGACGCAACTCAACCATCCAAGTTGCTCTTTACGTACATCCTCACTGACTTCGATGTCTTTCGCATTGCAGATATGGGTATTACTGCGCACACCGGAACGCCTCGCTTCAATGCCTTTGAGCAATAGCTCATCCGCAGAAGCTGATGGAAAATCTCGACGACTCACTAAGCCACCGCACAGCGAGATAGAAAGATAATCTATTTCGCGCAGACCAATTGGCTCAAAATTAGTTTGCTCCACCGCGTCGGCAAAACGAGTAAAGTGCTGTTTTATGGTTTCGCTGCTTTGGTCAGCTTTAAATATGAATGCCCACTCACCTACCCCAATACTATAGAGCTGTAAAGCCGTTGGCATGCCAAAACGCTTTCGCAGTCGATTTGTAAAATGCATTGAGAGGTCTTTAAGTAGCTGATCCCCTACTCTATAACCGTATTTTTCATTGATATGGCTGAAGTTAAGTAGCTTTAGAGTCAGCAAGTGCTCATCCAAATCAATGCTACTCAGCCGCTCTTGCAGCGCGACTCGGTTTTGTAATCCAGTGCGACTATCTCGCCGATAGCTTTCTTGTAACTTGCGCGTTTGGCGATCGAGTTGATACCCCATATGCGCGTTCATATGGTTGAGGTCGCCAATCGCATTTCGAATCAAGCTAAACAATGGTGAAATAGAGGAGCTAACGGGCGACTTAGGCAAGTTCAATGCTTGTACTTCGTCTCCCTCTCGCATCGCTAAATACGTCAGACTGTGATGAAGAATTTCTGGCTGTCCAATACCGCCATGCAGTTCCCCCATACAATAACTACCAAACGTCGTCGCGATATCTTTGAAGGCTTGGACTTCGTCGCTGCTGTCAATAAAGTCTAACCGTGACGCGCAGTTAAAAATCATCACGACTTCAGGTTGGTGCATGGCTAACTCAACCACACCATGTCGCACCTGTTCGAGCGTTAATGAGGGGTGGTTATAGCAAAATTGTACTTCGTCACCAAGACACCAAGGCCTGTCGAAACTCATACTGCCATCAGCGTGTAGCTCCGTTACCGTACAAACTTCCTTGCGCCCCAAACTTTCTCGATACAAAGGAAAGCTGAGCAACTGACTCAGCGTCACATCATGGCCATCCGCCAAATAACGCTTGTATACGTCCAATGCTTTCTGTTCACCTAAGCAATACAAGCGCGTTCCTTTTGCATGGGTGACTTTATGTGGCATGCCAATCGGGTTCCATTCCGAATACGCATCCGTCCATAGCTTCAAGGTATCGCTGTGCAAAGCTACGGCGACCACGGCATTATCGTAAACTCGGTTTTGATATAGCACCCAACAGCCATCATCAATACTCTGTGCCAACCCTCCAGAGATCACGACTTCTTCACTAGCGAACGTTTGAAACAAGGGATAGTCACGTCGTTCAATTTGCACAGCAAAGCTGAGGATCACTTGCGAATTGTGCTGCAACAGAAGCGAGCGTTTGAGCTCTCCACCATCAATATCGGGGGAGTAAGAGTAGGTTTGGACGGCAGAAGTAAGCGTGGTTTGTTCGAACTCAGTCACACTGATCAGGCAGCCAGAGGTAAATATCTCCCCCTCCAGAATGACATTACGCGTACTATGCCCCATGACATGAGCATTCGGCAGCAACAATAAAACAGCGTCCGCAAGTGTGGTCGTAAAGTCGCGTGATTGAGTCGACAATATTTGCACCAAATATTGTTTACTTGAAGAGAACTGAGAAGTGACTAAAAAGTCATTTAACTGACTGACATCATAAACCAGTTTTGAAAAAGCTCGCATGCGCCTACCACTGCCGTAACACTATCTTCACCACGACGTGTGGCGTTACTCTTTTTACTTAATAGTGAATAATTTACGTGGCTTTACGCTGATTTTCTAGACACAAAATGAGATTAGAATGGATTAATGCGAAAGCAATTAAAAAAGTGTGAGTAACGGCTGCAAACTATTGATTTCAATATCAGGTAAAGTACGTGTTTTTGAATGGTTAATGACATTTTTATTCATATCATTGAACCAACAAGCCGCAAAACCAGCCGACTTTGCACCATGCACATCCGTGGTTAGGTGATCACCGACATGCAGAATATTCTCTGCTGGAATATCCAAGAACCGTTTCGCCTTAGTAAACATATCGGTGGCGGGTTTCGCTAACCCATCTGGCCCCGCTTTGAGTACACATTGAAAATACGGCGTTAAGCCAATTTTATCTACATCGACGTTGCCGTTTGTGATCGCCACGAGCGGAACTCGCTCTCCCAGTTGGGTCAAAACATCTAAGCTTGATTGGGGCACTTCAAACTGACTGCGCCAATCCAAAGCGAGCTGCACACCCTCTTCAGCTGCGGCTTGAGCTTGCGCTTCATCATAGCCAACTGAAAGAAAACCATGCTTTAGCTGCACTAAACGCCAAAGCGTCACATCGCTTCTGAGATCCGGTCTCTGCTGGAGCACATGTTTTTTTACCTGCATCCAATCAGCCTTATCCATGTGCGCCACGGCAGGATGTGTTTGCTGCAACCAAGCCAACAACTCACGCTCCATACGGATAATCACCGGGTAATTGTCATACAGCGTGTCATCAAGATCGAAGGTCATGGCCTTAATAGGCTCGATACGGCGATAAAATTTCATACTTCGGCTCACTCCCCGTTCTTTTTACGTGCGCGTGGGTGGGCTTGGTCGTAGGCTTGCGCTAAATGTTGGAAATCCAAGTGCGTGTAGATTTGGGTCGTCGAAATGTTCTCGTGCCCTAAAAGCTCTTGCACCGCACGTAAGTTATTGCTGGATTCGAGCATATGTGTCGCAAACGAGTGACGCAATTTATGCGGACTAATATGGCTCGCCACAGACTGTTTCTGTCCCCATTCTGCCATACGTTTTTGCACGCTACGGTGCGAAATACGCGTTCCGAGTTTAGACACAAACAAGGCGGGTTCACCTGGCGCAGCAAGGTCGCCCCTGACTTTCAGCCACTTGGCAACCCATTCAGTTGCCATGCCAGAGAATGGTACTTTACGTTCTTTATCGCCTTTACCGATAACACGAAGCTCGCCACTGCGCAGTTGTACATCACGTACATCCACACTCACCAACTCAGCCAAACGCAAGCCTGCACCGTACATCAGCTCCATCATGGCGCGATCACGCACAGCCAACGGGTCGTCTTCGTTGACCTCAAGCAGTTGGCTCACTTCATCAACATCGAGGTTTTTCGGCAACGGGCGCTTTTTACGTGGCGCTGAAACCCCTTTGGCAGGGTTAGCTGACATCTCGCCACGCAGAATAAGGAAATCGAAAAAGCTACGCAGCGATGAGAGGCGCGTCGCCAAACTGCTGGCTTTCATGCCTTCCCGCATGCCCTTACCTGCTAATTGGCGCACCCAGCCTGCATCCACTTGAGACCAATCTTTAAGTCCCATTTCAGCCAAGTGCTGCGCCATGGTTTCTAGCTGCTGTTTGTAATTGCGTTGAGTATGTAGGCTGAGCCCCTTTTCGCTTCGTAAGAATTCATAGAAGCGCTCAAGAGGCTTTTGCAGACTATTTGGCAGAGGAGTGTTGGGAGTTGTCGTCATCGTAACTTTGCCATACCAATGTTTGAGCGAGATGTGCCACTACTAATGATAGGTGACGCAAAAACAAGGTATCCATATCTGGTTGAAAATGACCGCCATCCTCACTAGAGAACGCAAGCACGCCCAGTGTTTGCTGTTTCACGAGCGGTAGTACCACATAGGACCCCATTTCCGGCACATCCATATTGCCAAACAAAGCTTCACGATCCACTTTTCTCAGACGCCCTAAGTACGCATCTTTGCCATTTAAGTGAGTGGTCGCAAAACGTTGATAACTTTCCTTACTCAATTGAATCGATGCGTCGCATTGACTAAACAATCGAACAAACGCGCGTAAGCCAAGTGCTTTAGCTTTCTCTTCAATAGAATGAATGACTTGTTTAAAGTCACCACACTTTAGAATCTGCCCCTGCAAATCCATAAATTCGTAAAAGGTGCGATCGTTGTTCGCCGCAAGCGACATCAGTGTGGTGATCTCTTCCTCTAACTCTTCAATGCGCTGACGTTGGCGATTCATTTGTATGTGCACCAAAGACACCGCACCCAAGTCTGAGTGTGGGAAAGATAGACGATCCACAAGCTCTGGACGCTGCACAAAAAAATCGGGATGATCTTTGAGGTACTCGGCCACCACTTCAGCCGTTAAGGCATCTGCTTCTACTTGAGACAAACCGTTTCCTTTTTCTTCTACTAGCAAGACAATTGACCATCAAATACATGCGTTGTAGGTCCGGTCATAAACAACGGCTTACCCGGACCTTGCCACGCAATTCGCAGTTCACCACCTGGTAGAGAAACCTTAACGTTTTCATCCAACAGACCCTGAAGAATCCCTACCGCTACCGCCGCGCATGCGCCACTACCACAAGCCTGTGTTTCACCTGCGCCTCGCTCGTAAACTCGAAGACGAATATGGTCACGACTCACCACCTGCATAAAGCCAGCGTTGACGCGCTCTGGAAAACGCTCGTGCGACTCAAGCAGCGGGCCTAATGTATCGACATCAGCAGTATCCACGTCATCGACCACCGTCACCACATGCGGGTTACCCATGCTTACCGCGCCACAGAACAGCGTTTTTTCACCAGCGCGCATGATATAGGTTTTCTCTTTTTGCTTGGCTTTGAAAGGAATTTTGTTCGGCTCAAACTCTGGCACACCCATGTTGACCGTCACTTCTCCATCATCTTCGATGTTGAGAATCATCTTTCCTTTTTTGGTGCTCACGCTGATACTGTATTTATTGGTCAACCCTTTCAAGCGAACAAAGCGCGCGAAGCAGCGCGCGCCATTCCCGCACTGCTCGACTTCACTACCATCGGCATTGAAAATCCGATAATGGAAATCAGTTTCAGGGTCGTAAGGGGCTTCTACCACGAGCAATTGGTCAAAACCAACGCCGGTATGACGATCCGCCAAACGGCGGATCAGGTCTTGCGAGAAAAACACGTTCTGGGTAATACAGTCGACGACCATGAAGTCGTTGCCCAAACCGTGCATTTTGGAAAAGTGGAAATGCATTTGTTGTGTGTTACTCCGGTAGAATCTGTTCCAGCTGCCACAAACTGGTCAGCTCCTCACGCTGGCGAACTAAGTGGCTTTGTTTACCATCCACCATTACTTCTGCCGCTCGGGTACGAGTATTGTAGTTCGAAGACATCACAAAACCATAGGCACCTGCTGAACGAACCGCGAGTAGATCACCTTCTTGCAAAACGAGTGCGCGATCTTTACCCAAGAAGTCGCCGGTTTCACAAATAGGGCCAACCAAATCGTAAGTCTGTGCTTCACCCGTGCGCGGCGAAACTGGCACGATATCTTGCCATGCTTGGTATAGTGCAGGACGCATCAAGTCGTTCATTGCCGCATCGATGATGGCAAAGTTCTTGTGCTCAGTATGTTTTAAAAACTCAACACGCGTTAGCAAGATACCTGCATTCGCAGCAATTGCTCGGCCCGGCTCAAAAATCAGCTCCAAGTCTTGGTGATTTTCAAGACGACCTAGTAACGCTTTGGCGTAATCTGAAGGCTGTGGTGGTAACTCATCACGATAGACCACACCCAAACCACCGCCGACATCAAGGTGACGAATGTTAATGCCTTGCGCTTTTAAATCATCAATCAGAGCTAATAAACGGTCTGTCGCGTCGATAAATGGGTCGATATTGGTCAGCTGAGAACCAATGTGGCAGTCGATGCCTTGCACATTCAAGTTCGGCAGGCTTTGCGCGAATTTATAAACATCTGGCGCACGATCAAATGCAATGCCGAATTTATTGTCGCGAAGACCAGTCGAAATGTAAGGGTGTGTTTTCGCGTCGACATCTGGATTGATACGCAGAGAAATTGGCGCAATCACACCAAGCTCACCCGCAACCTTATTCAAACGTTCTAGCTCGGGCTCAGATTCAACGTTGAAACATTTGATACCCAGCTCAAGAGCACGCTTCATTTCTGCAGGTGTTTTCCCAACACCAGAGAAGACGACTTTCTTCGGATCACCGCCTGCGGCAATCACACGCTCAAGTTCACCACCTGATACGATATCAAAGCCCGAACCCAAACGCGCCAGTGCGTTCAATACGCCTAGGTTTGAGTTCGCTTTCACCGCGTAGCAAACTAGATGAGGATGTTGACCCACAGCACTATCAAACGCCTTCCAGTGGCGCTCTAGCGTGGCTCGAGAATATACGTAAAGAGGAGTGCCATATTGCTCTGCAAGAGCTTGAAGTGGGACGTCTTCGGCCCAAAGCTGGCCATCATCCTGATAGTTGAAGTAATCCAAAATTCGCTTCCCTTATTTTATTCGACTGCTGAACCCTAATTTCACCCTAAGGCGCGGTTATTTATTGTGATTGCTCATTCTGTTGAGTGTCATCTGGAATGTATAGTGAGCCAGACTGGCCACATCCCGCTAACGTCGCGGCAACCATCACAAACAACACAGTAACTAATTTTTTCATTTCGCATATCGTGATTATTGAATCAATGCCCCCTATAATCGCACCACACTCAGGAAAAGCAATAGGATAGACGGATGAACGATACTGAATTTCATCAACTGGTGGATGCGCAGATGCAAATCATCGAAGAATCCATCGATGATTCAGGCGCAGACATTGATTACGAAGTCACTGGCAACGTAATGACATTGGAATTTGAAGACCGCAGCCAAATCATCATTAACCGCCAAGAGCCGATGCATGAGATCTGGCTAGCGTCCAAATCTGGTGGTTTCCACTTCAAACTTATTGAAGATAAATGGACCTGCTCAAAAACGGGCATGGAGCTATTTGAAATGGTGAAGCAAGAGTGTGAAAAGCACGCGGGCGAAGCCATTGATTGGGCATAATGCTGGTCAATCGTCACCAAAACAAAAGAGCACCGAAGTGCTCTTTTGTTTATTGATACGGGTTTAATTACGCGTTCACCGCTTTCGTCGGACGATGCGGCGAGCAACCATCATTGCGATAAGGGATGATATAAGCATTGCCCTCTTCAGGATGGATAATCTGGTAGTACTGCGGCAGGTTAAAGTTGATAAATTTCGACGCAACACGACTGTCGTCTTTTACTGATGTGTAAAAGCTGTTCACGGACGAAATCATCTCGTCTTTGGAGCCACTGAATTGGTGATACACTTCAACTTGGTTTGACTCATCCAACACATAAATATTGAAGCCATCTTCATTATCTTCAAAGAAGAACTGCACCAGACCTTCACTGGCAAAACCATCCACCGCTTCTGGCATTTGATACTCTTGCTCACGATCGAGCATTAATAGCGGCGAGCCTTTAAGTTTGTTAGTAGAAATGCTGCGATAGAAATCAATTGAGTTTTCTAACTTCTGCACCGACACACCACGACGTTCAAAGAACAACCCGTAAGTTTGGTTACCAAGGCGCATCGCTTTAAAGCGGCGGCGTTTTTCTTGCTCTACTGGCTTCAAGCGTAAGTCGATACATTCCGCTAAAAGCTGGTAGACCATATTACGCATCACACCACGCATGTTCTTCGCATAACAGAACACATCCACCGATTCTGGTGGCAACGCGTCTTGGTGCATTTTGCCCAGAATGGTTTTCAGTGCGTCCAGCATCGCCGTTTCCCCTTTGAAATGCAGCGTACGCACTTCATGCCAGGAGTTACGGTAAACCAAGTCGACACTGCCGACTAAGTTTTTATGTTCCGGACCAAAACTGAAGATATCGGTATTTTTTACATCCACTTTCAGTGAACGGCCCGAAAGCTCTGACGTAGGATCGTTTTCAAAGTTGATGAACATCGCTAGCTGGCTTATTTCACATGGGCTCGCTAATGCCTGCATCGTCGGACGGCGCTTACGCAGCGCAAAGGTATTTCGTAAGTCGCTCACCATTTGGTAGAACTTATCGATATCCAGCTGCGCTTCACGCACCACCGCGTGCAAACGAGTCGACTCGGTGATTAAACCATTAAAGAATGCCCAAGAGACTAGCTTGCTCAAGTATTCATGATGTTCTAAGTATGGCTGCCCCAAAATGCGGTGCGCGATCAGAGGTTGTTTATAGAGATACCAACCAGACTTGTTCACACCGCCATCTTTCACTTCGATGAAGCTTAAATCCGGTTCATGCAAATCAGGGGAAATCTGCGGGTTGAGCAACGTCACTTTGCCCGGCAATACTTCAAAAGCGGCGTAAAGCTTACGAGCCAAAATACTGATGTCTTGCGGGCTGATAGCGGAGGTAATGTCGTTGCGACGCGCAAATTGAATCAAATTACGGTAGCTCTGCATCAACGCATCCAGCAACGCATGATGCACCACTTTTACCTGTTCAACTTTCCAGTTGCGGCGATCATCAAGCTCAGCAACAACGCTGGCATCCCAATCCCATTTTGCAATCATGTCGCTCAGCGCTTCACGGCGCCAAGCCACTGAACCGACATCCGGTTCACGCGACAACTTTTCATGGGTTTTGAGATAGAAGCAACGGCGCACCAAATCCAAACGAGTGTCGTCTTGGATTCGCTCTAAATAGCGAGTCACTTTTTCCAGCATTAAGTAGTACGCATCCATGCCATAGAGGTCTGGCTCATGGGCAAAGAAACGACGTTTGGTGTCGATGCTTAGCAGTTGCGTATGCGGGTATTCCCACGAATAAGCTTCAAGCAGAATGGCTTTTAATACCGATTTGTAGGGAGAATCGATACTTTTGTATAGCTGCCACAAGTTCGAGCCGAAGTACTCTTCAGCAGGAATGCGGTTCAATTTGCCAAAGTCGATCCATTCACTACAGTCAATGTAACCTTCACTGCACAATTGAGAAACGTACTCGTCGTAACACTCTTCCATTTCTGGCGGCACTATTTGCCATAATAAACGCTGTCCAGCAATACGCACCGCGCTGCGATAGAATTCATCAAGCAAAAGTAAGTGCTGAGATGAGCCACAGTTATCACCCGTCATCTCTTCAGAATGGTTGCTTCTAAAGCGTTCTTCATCCATTAAGAAGAAGTTCGCCTCCACCCCTTGGCTTTGTGCCCAGTCGGTGATCAGCAAGCATTTATTGGTCAGTAATTCTCGCTCGTCACAATCCATATCTGGCGAAATACACACCCAAATATCTAAATCACTAGAAGTACTTTGACCAATTGATGAGGTACTACCCATGGTGTATAAGCCCAAGATAGCCGGCTTCTCTGCCGTCTTAAGTGGCTGACCAATCGCGAGTTGAATGTCATCAATGAATTGCTGCTGAATGCTATTTAGCGCCAGCCCATGCACACCAAACGGGACATCGGCATCGTAATAGCCAGGAATCACAGGGTGGTTGTAGTTCAACAAGGCAGGAATCAAGTGGAAGACTTGCTGGCTTTGCGAATCCATAAGCGCCAGCGCGCGATCAACTCGCTGCTGATTCAAATTATCTAGTCGCTGAATGATTTTTTGGGTGTAAGCCTGCAAGGGGAATTCCTTGGTTGAACAATCACGAAAATCTGCTGACGTTTTAAACCAAAATGGCCTAAAAACGTGATCAATTTAACACTTTTATTGGTGCGGGTAAAGTTTCACGCCCACGCACCACTCAGGATGCAAAACCATACTTTAGTCACAAAATTAATCGCGCGGTAGTGTCGCTCTTATTACCTATTACTAATAATAGTCCTTAGTCTAATTGAGAATCCAGTCACACTATTTTCATAACGTCATGTAATTCCATTCATAGCCTTCAGAGATAACGAACTAACAGTAAGCATTTCTTGATGAGAATGGTAGGATAAACCCAAATCCAAACAGCATTGAGAAGATCATGACACAATCCACACCTATTCGCATTGCAACTCGAAAAAGCCCTCTTGCTTTATGGCAAGCTTACTTTGTCAAAGACGCCCTTCAAGCCGCTCACCCTGGTTTGGAAGTCGAGTTAGTAACCATGGTGACCAAAGGTGACGTGATTTTAGATACACCGCTAGCAAAAGTTGGCGGCAAAGGCTTATTCGTAAAAGAGCTTGAAGTCGCAATGCTAGAAGGCCGTGCAGACCTTGCCGTTCATTCAATGAAGGACGTGCCCGTCGATTTCCCGGAAGGTCTTGGCCTCGTGACCATTTGTGAACGTGAAGACCCTCGTGATGCTTTCGTCTCCAATACCTATAGCAACATTGATGAACTCCCTCAAGGTGCAGTGGTTGGTACTTGCAGTTTGCGCCGTCAATGCCAACTGAAAGAATATCGTCCAGACATCATCATTAAAGAGCTTCGCGGTAATGTGGGTACTCGCCTTGGTAAACTAGATGCGGGTGAATACGATGCGATCATTCTTGCTGCGGCTGGCCTTAAACGATTGAAGCTTGAAGAACGCATTCGTAGCTTTATCGAGCCAGAGCAATCATTACCTGCGGTAGGCCAAGGTGCTGTCGGTATTGAGTGCCGCCTTGACGATGAAAGGCTGCTTAAACTACTTGAGCCACTTAACCACCAAGACACCGTAGACCGCGTTTTGTGTGAGCGCGCAATGAACCTGACGCTAGAAGGCGGCTGTCAGGTACCTATCGGCAGCTATGCCCTGCTAGATGGCGATAATATTTGGCTACGCGCATTAGTTGGCGAACCAGATGGCAGCGAAATTGTTCGTGGTGAAATCCGTGGTCATCGTAAAGACGGCGAAACGTTAGGAGTGCAGTTAGCCAATGAACTACTGGATAACGGCGCTCGTGAAATCCTAACTAAGCTGTACGCAGATCACGAATAATCATGGCAGTGTTGGTCACTCGGCCGGGAGAGCAAGGCAGCGCGCTTTGCTCTCTGCTCGAAAGGCACGGCATTTCTGCATATCACCATCCTCTGATCGACATTGTCGCCGATCTCACGGACACGCACCTCTCTAAACACCTACATCAAGCTCAAATTGTTATCGCTGTTAGTCGACATGCCGTGCAATGTGCACAGCAAATCTTAGCCAGCAACGAGACATCATGGCCGAAACAAGCCATTTACCTTGCCGTTGGTCAAAAAACAGCACACTATTTAAGCAAATGTACCCAACAGAAAGTACACTATCCCCAAGTCAGTGATAGTGAACATTTATTGCGACTGCCAGAGCTCAATAATGTGGCCCAACAACAGGTTCTTATCCTTCGTGGGAACGGTGGAAGAGAGCTGATCAAAGATGCATTGGTGAGACGTGGCGCAAAAGTTCACTATAGTGAGACTTACAAGAGAGAATTCATCCCATTCGATCCAGTAAGCTGTGTCTCACTATGGAAAACCCTACAAATTGACCAGATCATCGTCACCAGTGGTGAGCAACTGGATTATTTGTGCAGCCAATTGACGTCAGAGCAATTGACTTGGCTTAATCAACAAGAGTTGTATATCCCCAGTCAGCGTATCGCTGACATCGCACTTCAAAGGGGGTTCACTCGGGTGAGATGCACGGGAAGCGCATCCAACCAAGAATTACTGGCGGCTCTCCAGCCCTAGCTACACAGGATATAGGCATGACAAGTAAAAATAACGACCAAAAAAATAACGATAAAAACCTTTCCGAAGAAACCTCATCGGCACCGATAGCCGAAAAAAGCACATCGCAGCAGGATGCGGCCCCTAAAAAAGAACAGCCAAAAGTGGCCGAGCCCCCAAAAACAGCCGAGCCAGCCAAAGTCGAATTTGAAGAAAAACAAGGCAAGCGCGGAGTTAAACTAGGCACGGTCGCTATCATCTTATCGATTATTTTTGGCGGTGGCCTCGCATACAAGCTGCATCAGCAGCAAGCCGATTACCAAGCGCAGATCGCCCAACTAAAAAGTCAGCTAGAAAGCACTCAAGCTTCCATGAAGCAAGAGCTCAGCCGGGTACAAGAAGAAACCATCGAGAAAGCAACGACCGTGACACACAAAGCGGAAGTGGTACTTGGACAGCAACAGAAGAGCATTGAAAGCTTACAGCTTGCCGTTGCCGATGTGAAAGGTCGCCGACCAAACGACTGGCTACTTGCTGAAGCCGATTACCTCGTCAAATTAGCAGGTCGTAAACTGTTCTTAGAGCATGACGTAGAAAGCGCAACTCAACTAATGGAAAGTGCTGATCAACGCATTGCAGCACTGAATGACCCTAGCCTCGTCAAACTACGCAAAGCAATGGCGAACGATATCACCAAACTTCGTACTATCCCGCTGATTGACCGTGATGGATTGGTACTACGCTTAACTGCTCTGCAACAGCAAGTAGACAAGCTACCTCTCGCCAATGCACTACTCCCAGAAGCAGAAGCCGTAGAGAACACGGAAGTGTCAGAAGATATTGCAAACTGGCAAGATAACTTAATGACATCTCTGAAAGACTTTTCAGAAAACTTCATTACCTTCCGCACGCGCGATGGTAACGTCATTCCACTGCTTTCTCCTGAGCAACACTTTTACCTAAAAGAAAACATCAAAGCCAAATTGGAGACCGCAATAAAAGCGGTGTACCAAGAGCAAGGTGAAATTTACACCACGTCTCTAAAAACGGCCGACAAATGGGCATTAGCTTTCTTCAACCAAGACGATAATTCCGTTAAAGAGTTCAACAAAACTGTTAACCAGTTAAGCCAGCAAAACATTCAAGTGGAATACCCAACGAAACTGCAAAGTCAGTCTCAACTATCAGATGTCATCCGTGAGCGCCTACGTCGCGAAGTCACAACGATGACAGGTATGGAGGATAAGTAATGTTTCGTCTTATTTTCCTATTTGTTGTACTAGGTGCAGGACTATTTGTTGGCACTCAATTTTCTGGTCAGCAAGGCTATGTACTCATCTCCATCGCTGAGAAAACGATCGAGATGAGCGTAACGACATTGGTCGTATTCGTTATCGCAGCACTCGCAGGTCTTTTTCTACTTGAGTACCTAATTAAAAAGCTAGTTTACGCAAGTTCTACAACATGGAACTACTTCAGTGTGCGCAAAATGCGCCATTCCCGTCGATACACCAATGAAGGCATTATTAAACTCCTTGAAGGAGACTGGAAAGGTGCCGAGAAAAAAGTGACTCGTTGGGCGAATCATCACGATATGCCGCTACTTTGTTACTTAGTCGCATCTGAAGCTGCACAAGGTCAAGGTGATAAAGCAAAACGTGATCACTACCTGGAGCTAGCAAGCCAGCAAGAGAATGCTCATCTTGCAGTAGAGCTAACTCGTGCTAAACAGTTTATTCGCGATAACGAGTTCGAGGCTGCTTTCGATACTTTGCAATCGTTAAAAGGTCAGTATGCGAGTAATTCGATTGTATTGAACTTGCTGAAAACAACGTACATGCAGCTAAAGTTGTGGCAACCTCTTATTGACCTCTTGCCACAATTAACCAAAGCAAAACTCATCACGGAAGAAGAACACGCAGAGCTGATTCAAAAGGCGCAATGCGGCTTACTCCATGAAGTAGCACAGCAGCAAGGTAGCGAAGGGCTTATCTCTCATTGGAATGGCCTTGCACGCAAAGTAAAACAAGACACACACCTAGTCGCCTGTTTTGCTCGTGAGTTGATAGCCCGGAAAGCAGATGCTGAAGCCTTTACTGTGCTAAAAGAAGCATTGAAAAAACAACCGGCTCCTGAGCTTTATCAACTACTGCCAGATCTAAACCTGCCAGATATCCACCCTGTCGTGGTTTTCTTAGAGGGAGTAGTAAAGAAAGAGCCAGATAACGCCGCTGCGCATAGCGCATTAGCGCACTTCTATTTCCGTCAAGAGAAGTGGCAAGAAGCCCAAGACCACTTCGAGATCGCCTTAAAGCTTCGCTCTGACGTCTCTGACTATGCATTCCTAGCAGATACACTAGAGAAGCAGAATCTAACTAAAGCCGCTCACGAAGTCTCTCGTAAAGCGCTAACGCTAGTTCAAAACAACTAAGCGATTCAGAAAATAGAAAGCCGGCAGTTTACTGTCGGCTTTTTTATTGCCTGCAATTCCTCATGCCCTATCATCGAACCAACTGGCTCCCCCAAGAGCAGAGACCCCTCTACTGCCTACACCTGATTAGAAATAAGCTTTAAAGCTTCTGTCGTTCATTCCAAGCTGCTCTTCTTCGTGTCACTAAGAACCACGTAAAACAACTGCGCTCACTTCATGCAAGACAGGGCGATTGGTTCTAAATGGTTACTCCTTCAGAGGCACAGTAAAGCATAGTGATAGCCAAAGAAGTAACAGGCCCCATACAGCGCTTGGATAGCGTTTGTTATAAAAGCTAAAGCAAAGAGTCATGTTCATCGGTAGTAAGTATTAAAAGGTGCTCAGACGCTCTAATACAATTGAATACTACAGCGAGTAGAAACTCTCTTTTGTTGAGAGGATAGGGATAGGAATGGCGAGGAGAAAGCTCAATCACTTTCGCTGGAGAGCAGTTTCTATAACCCTACGAGGCGAAGATGGCAGAAAGCCTCAGGTACGCTTAGCACAAGACTTCTCAATAGACGAAGAGTAAAGGCGCTTAGTTTGGAGCGTGTTCGGTTGGGAGGTTGATTCAGATGCCTCAAAGCTACTTCCCAAGCATCAGAAACGACGAAAGCCCGCTGATTTTTCAGCGGGATTTCTATGTAGTGACCCAGTTCGGGGATGCCTAGCCTAGGGTTGTGACTAACTGGAACTTAATGAAAATCCCGTCTAATTATCAAACGTCAGAAATGAAAAAAGCCTCGCTATTTCTAGCGAGGCTTCTTAATAGTGGCGGAGAGATAGGGATTTGAACCCTAGATACGCTATTAACGTATGCCGGTTTTCAAGACCGGTGCTTTCAACCACTCAGCCATCTCTCCACAAATTGTCATCAACAGATTAGTACACTGGTGATGTTGTTACTTGTTTATACAGGTAACGATATTTAAAGCCTGGCGATGTCCTACTCTCACATGGGGAAGCCCCACACTACCATCGGCGCTAATTCGTTTCACTTCTGAGTTCGGAATGGAAGTCAGGTGGGTCCAAATCGCTATGGTCGCCAAGCAAATTCTTTAATCTGGAAAGCTGTTTTAAGTTCTATTTATACACATTCAATGTTCTTACATTGAGTCCATCAAAACCCCTTGGGTGTTGTATGGTTAAGCCTCACGGGCAATTAGTACAGGTTAGCTCAACGCCTCACAACGCTTACACACCCTGCCTATCAACGTCGTAGTCTACGACAACCCT
>NZ_NIGY01000169.1:0-307 GCF_003123985.1 Vibrio sp. T9 | reverse complement strand
TCCTTGCCGCCGGCGTGGGTGACCTCAAGCGCGTCCTCACCAACGTAAAGACCCGCGGCACCTTCGGCGAAGTCCAGCTCGGCGCCCTGCTGGAGCAGATCCTCGTCGCCGAGCAGTACGCCGCCAACGTGGCCACGGTGCCTGGGTCCGCCGATCGCGTGGAGTACGCGATCCGCCTGCCGGGCACCGAGGACGGGACGCCGGTCTGGCTGCCTATCGACGCCAAGTACCCCGTCGAGGACTACCAGCGTCTGCTCGACTTCCAGGACGCCGCGGATGCCGAAGGCGTTCTCGTCGCCGGCAAGGC
>NZ_NIGY01000168.1:0-308 GCF_003123985.1 Vibrio sp. T9 | reverse complement strand
GCCGGCCCCGACCACGCCGGACCAGAAACTGCTGATGGACCAGGTAGGCGAGGGTCCGGGATCGCGCCTGCTCCTGGTCGCCATCGACGGGGGCGACGACACGAGCAAAGCGGCGCTGAGTCGTGGTCTCGCCGCGTCATTGCGTAAGGACCCCGCGTTCACCCAGGTGGTGAACGGTGATTTCGACATGGGCATGCTGGACGCGAACCTGCTTCCCTATCGCTATCTGCTCTCGCCCACGCTCGATGACACGGCCATGGACGAAGACTTCCTTGCCGACCAGCTGCAGCAGCGCCTCGATGACCTGG
>NZ_NIGY01000167.1:0-308 GCF_003123985.1 Vibrio sp. T9 | reverse complement strand
TATGAATTAACTCCAAGGCAAGACGATTACGCCTTACTTTGCCAGTACTTTCAACACTGGAAAGACCAACAAAAAAGCCGTCATCTCGACGGCTTTTTTATCTTCTATATCAGTTCACTACATGCGTAGAACAAACTTAAACAGAGAAACTTGCACCACAACCACAAGTCGTTGTCGCATTCGGGTTCTTCACAAAGAAACGCGAACCTTCGAGGCCAGAAGTGTAATCCACTTCACCGCCAACGAGGTATTGTAAGCTCATGGGATCGACGACCAATTGGACGCCTTGCTTCTCAACGGTGAAGTCG
>NZ_NIGY01000166.1:0-309 GCF_003123985.1 Vibrio sp. T9 | reverse complement strand
ACCTCCGGCCGAGGTAGCGCGGCAGCGCAGCGATGGCGAACAGGGCGAGCGAAGCCAGCAACGGCCAGCGGAACAGCTCGTAACGCGGCCTGAGTGCGGCTCCCTGCTGGGGGACCGGCTCGAGTGCATCGATCGCGCGATAGGCCTGGGCGAGTTCATCGCTGTCCGTGGCGCGGAAGAATCGGCCGCCTGTCTGGTTGGCGATGTCGGTGAGCATCGACACGTCAAGATCGGCAGATGGGTTCACCACGCGACTGCCGAAGAAATCCGGCACACGCATGGCGTTTGCCCCGATGCCGATCGTGTAGA
>NZ_NIGY01000165.1:0-309 GCF_003123985.1 Vibrio sp. T9 | reverse complement strand
CAAACGGATCAAATCGCCACCGCGATTGAAGAAATGTCCACCTCCATCCGCGATGTCGCCAACCACGCTCAAGATGGCGCGAACCAGAGCCAGCAAGTGGATATCGCTGCCAAAGAAGGCCAACAGCAACAAACCCAAGTGGTACAGGATCTGTTGAAACTAAGCCAACAGCTCAGTAGTAGCCATCAGGCCGTCGAAAAAGTCAGCCAAGAGAGTGAAGCCATCAGTAAAGTCACCGAGGTGATTAACAGTATTGCCGAACAAACCAACCTGCTCGCACTCAACGCGGCCATTGAAGCGGCCCGCGCA
>NZ_NIGY01000164.1:0-309 GCF_003123985.1 Vibrio sp. T9 | reverse complement strand
GCAACTAACAAACTGTTCAAGAGGGATTCACAACGCTTGGCGGTTTTGGTTTGAATTGGCTTTAGTGTTTACGGCACAATGGTTTAGGCTGGGGTGGTAGCGTTGTTCACCCCTTAACAGGGCGTTAGTACGGGTTTGACATCAAAGGTCATAAGTTTTGGTGTTTATCTGTTTTGGCGCTTGTGTTTACACCTTTCAGTTAGTGGCTTTCACGTTCTTTCCGGTGGCACTATATGTGGAGTGTTCGCTTTGATTTCACCGTTTACGGCTTCTAACTCTTAGCCTATTCCTTTGGCTCTTTTTCATTTT
>NZ_NIGY01000163.1:0-310 GCF_003123985.1 Vibrio sp. T9 | reverse complement strand
ACCACGCGGTCGAGAACTACCTTGCGCGCCTGGTGAAGCTGGGCGAGTCCGTGGCACTGTGCGAGCAGATCGGCGATCCCGCGCTGTCCAAGGGCCCGGTGAAGCGCGAGGTCGTGCGCATCGTCACCCCGGGGACGGTGACCGATGCCGCGTTGATGGAAGAGCGCCGCGACAACCTGCTGCTCTCCATCGCCGCAGGCCCGACCGGTTACGGCATGGCCTGGGTGGACCTCTCCACCGGCCGCTTCCTGCTGACCGAAGTGCCCACCGCCGAAGGCCTCGCTGCTGAGCTCGCCCGCTTGCAGCCGGC
>NZ_NIGY01000162.1:0-310 GCF_003123985.1 Vibrio sp. T9 | reverse complement strand
ACTCATCGCAGCCCTGGCCACTGCCTGCGTCGCTGATGGTCGGTTTCACCGCAACCGCCAAGACGCGTGAGATCCGCCTGCGCGACGACGAACTCGAAGACGCACGGTGGTTCTCGGTCGACGATATAGTGACCGGCGTGGCCACGGGTGCGCTTGGCGTGCCGCCGCCGCTGTCGGTCTCCTACCGGCTGATCGAGCACTGGCTGGGCCTGCGCGGCGTCAGCCTCGATGAACTCATCGCGAGTGCGCCGCCCCGCGGCTGATCCCCTACAATCAGGGCATCGACCAGCGGATCGCGCTCGCCATGGCT
>NZ_NIGY01000161.1:0-312 GCF_003123985.1 Vibrio sp. T9 | reverse complement strand
ACATGCTGTTCGTAGTGCATCGGCATGAGGATCGCCATGTACGCCGGGTCGGCGGTCTTCTTCTCCGCCTCCATGCGCTTGACCTCGGCCAGCTTCTTCGGGTCCATGGCCGGCATCAGCACCTTGTTCGCGTACTGGTTGTACGCAGGAATGCTGTCGACCATGTTGGAGATGATCAGGCCCTTCAGGTGCTGCGGGTACTTCAGGGCGTATTCGATCGCGAGTACGCCGCCCCACGAGTGGCCCAGGAGGTAGAAATTGTCCTTATCCAGGTGGAGGGCCTGGCGGACCTGTTCCACTTCTTCCACGAAG
>NZ_NIGY01000160.1:0-313 GCF_003123985.1 Vibrio sp. T9 | reverse complement strand
ACCGTGCTCGGTCGCGAGGGCGAGTTCTTCCTTCTGCGCTTCGAGAGCCAGGAGCCGCTGGAGCGTCTGCTTTCGCGCCTGGGCGAGATGCCGCTGCCGCCGTATATCGAGCGCGGTGCCGAGGCGGCGGATAACGAGCGCTACCAGACCGTTTTCGCCCGCGAGCCAGGCGCGGTTGCCGCACCGACCGCGGGGCTTCACTTCGACGAGGA
This sequence comes from Vibrio sp. T9, assembly GCF_003123985.1. NCBI lineage: Bacteria > Pseudomonadati > Pseudomonadota > Gammaproteobacteria > Vibrionales > Vibrionaceae > Vibrio > Vibrio sp. T9. Next base: position 101 of record NZ_NIGY01000160.1, on the reverse strand, counting down.
ACTACTCGGCAAGCTCCGCGAGCGCGGTGTCGAGACGGGCTACGTCACCTTGCATGTCGGCGCGGGCACCTTCCAGCCGATGCGCGCCGAGGATGTTCGCG
>NZ_NIGY01000015.1:0-82626 GCF_003123985.1 Vibrio sp. T9 | reverse complement strand
CCCGAAGGTTCAGATAACTCGTTTCCGCTCGACTTGCATGTGTTAGGCCTGCCGCCAGCGTTCAATCTGAGCCATGATCAAACTCTTCAATTTAAGATTTTGTTCGGCTCAATGAATACTGAACATTACATAAGTAATGTTTGAATTGACTGTGCTGAGTCTTGCGACTCAATGGTCACTTCGTTTCATTGAAACCTAATTTGAAACCGAAGTTTCTAATTGGATTATCATCAACGAGTGCCCACACAGATTGATAGGTCTATATTGTTAAAGAGCTTTCCTGTTGAGCTTTGCTCAAAACAGGACGGCCATTTTAGCGAGTTAAAGTTTAGTGTCAATCACTTTTTTCAAACTTTCTTCAAGCGTTTCCGCTTGGCTAATTTGGCTTGCTAACTTGGCTTTCGTTTCTTTCGAAGCATTGCCGTGTCAGCGAGGTGGCATTATAGAGATTGCGATCACATTGGCAAGCCCTTTTTCACGTTTTTTTTGATTTTTTTATCGTTTGGGTGTTTTTTATTCTAAAAGGCGAGTTTTCACTACTATTCTACCTCCATGTCCCCTGTACTCGCCCCTAATAAGGAGAAAAGATGAGCTTAATTAGAAGCTACAAAGGTATAAAGCCTCAACTTGGTGAGCGTGTTTACGTTGACTCAACCTCAGTGTTAGTCGGAGATATCCGTATTGGGGACGATTCTAGCATTTGGCCATTAGTAGCGGCACGAGGCGATGTGAACCACATTCACATTGGTGATCGAACTAATATTCAAGATGGCAGTGTTTTGCATGTCACCCATAAGAACGCCGAAAACCCAAACGGCTACCCACTTATCATTGGCAATGACGTTACGATTGGCCACAAAGTGATGCTGCACGGTTGTGAGATCCACGATCGTGTTTTGGTTGGTATGGGGGCGATTGTTTTAGATGCTGTCGTTATTGAATCAGAGGTGATGATTGGAGCGGGCAGTTTAGTGCCGCCAGGAAAGAGATTAGAAAGCGGCTATCTTTATGTCGGTAGTCCAGTTAAACAAGCTCGTCCTCTATCAGAGACAGAACGAGCTTTTTTGCAAAAGTCTGCCAATAACTATGTTCAAAACAAAAACGACTACTTACATGAAGTAGAAGACTTGAACTAAAGGTCTATTAGCCGATGATAATATGGCCTTCTTCGTTGAAGGCTTCATCTTCTATTAACTCTTCTGCTATTTCTTCCAGATCAAATCGGTAGTCAATAAAAGCAGAGAGCACGGCCTGCTCCGTATCTAACTCTGAGCCAGATAACTTTTCTAACTTTTGTTTCGTCACAAAGCATTCTATTAGTGCGCCTGATTGTTGCGCCGCAAAGTTTACTGATTGTGATACTTCATCCCATGATTGCATGTCTGGGAATAAAATGGATTGATTCATCGCTTATTGACCTTCAAGGTTCTTTCTTAATTCACGCAAAATCTGTTTGGCGCCTGGACGAAGACCGCGCCATAACATAAAACTCTCAGCAGCTTGGCCAACTAACATACCTAAACCATCATAAGCATGTGCCGCACCGTGTTGCTTAGCCCATTGGTTAAATGTGGTATCACCTTTGCCATACATCATGTCGTAGCTTGTACTATTGGCGGCGAACACCGAGGAAGAGATCGCAGGTAACTCACCACTCAATGATGCAGACGTGGAGTTGATTACGACATCGAACTCTTCAGCAATGGTATTCATCTCGTTTGCTGTAACAGGGCCATATGCAGAAAACAATTCTGCCAATTCTTCGGCTTTGGAAAATGTACGATTAGTTATCGTTAGAGATGTTGGTTTTTGATCGAGCAATGGTTTAATCACACCTCGAGCGGCACCACCAGCTCCTATGATCAAGATACGTGCACCTTCTAACACGACTTGATGTTGCAACAAGTCCTGCACTAAACCTGCACCATCAGTGTTATCACCAATGATTTCACCATCATCAAGCTTCTTAAGTGTATTCACAGCTCCAGCAAGCTGAGCACGCTCGGTCAAACGGCTGGCAAATTGATAGGCGTCTTCTTTAAAAGGCAAGGTCACGTTACAGCCTTTGCCGCCGTCAGCAAAAAATGCTTTCGCCGCCTCGATAAATCCACCCACAGGCGCACATTCTGCGGTGTATGTTAGGGACTGATTAGTTTGGCGAGCAAAGAGTGTATGGATAAATGGCGACTTGCTGTGCCCGATAGGGTTACCAAACACGGCGTAACGATCGATTTGCAGGGTCATTTCCTTACCTTTATTCCTTACTTAGATATAGAGAAAACAGGGCCATCTGATTACAGATGACCCTATCACTATCTATCTATATAGAAAAGGAGATTCCGTGCTTACCATTCGCGTGGTTTCAGGTATCGCTCGTAAAGTTCGGCTTCAGGCGTTCCTGCTTCTGGTTCGTAGCGGTACTCCCATCGCGCTAACGGCGGCATCGACATCAGAATCGACTCGGTACGCCCACCACTTTGTAAACCGAATAAAGTGCCACGGTCGTACACTAAGTTGAACTCAACATAACGACCACGACGGTAAAGTTGGAATTCACGTTCGCGCTCGCCATATTCGATGTCTTTACGACGAGACACGATCGGCAAATAAGCTTGGCAATAGCCTTCACCCACCGCTTTGATGTAATCAAAACACTTATCAAACTCCCAGTGATTCAAATCATCAAAGAACAAACCACCAACACCACGAGTTTCATTTCGATGTGGCAAGAAGAAGTACTTATCACACCACGCTTTGTGTTCTGCATATACTTCTTCACCAAATGGGGCACAGATTGCCTTAGCTGTATCGTGCCATGACTGACAATCTTCTTCGAAAGGATAGAAAGGAGTCAGGTCGAAACCACCACCAAACCACCAAATTGGTTCTTCGCCCTCTTTCTCGGCGATAAAGAAACGCACATTCGCATGAGAAGTTGGGACGTAAGGGTTTTTGGGATGGATAACCAAAGAGACCCCCATCGCTTCAAAACGGCGACCCGCTAGCTCCGGACGATGTGCCGTCGCAGATGCTGGCATTTCTTTCCCTTCTACATGCGAGAAGTTCACCCCACCTTGCTCGAAAACAAGGCCATCACGCATAACACGTGAGCGCCCACCGCCACCAAGACGTTCGCCCGGTTCACGATGCCATGCATCCTCGACAAAGACGGCCTTTCCATCTTTTTGTTCTAACTGCTGACAAATGGAGTCCTGAAGTGACATCAGGAACTGCTTTACGGCGTGCTTATCGATTGCTGACATACGTTATTACCTATTACGTGATACCGGTTGATGACTGGCAAGCAGGGTTAGCCCTGTCTTAATATTTGTGAAGTTTTGGCGTCACGAATCTCGCTGGGTTTATCACGGCCGCTGGTTTCACCACGAAGAATGGCCACCAGCTTATCACCCAATTGCTGCTCTACCTCTTCCGTGTTCATACACGGTGGCAAGCCGGAAAGATTCGCGCTGGTAGAGGTTAACGGCTTTCCGAATGCATTACACATCTTTTGAACCAAAGGATGATCAGTCACACGAACTGCAATTGAATCAAATTGCCCTGAAACCCAGTTGGAGACTTTATCGCTCGCTGGCATGATCCAAGTGTATGGACCAGGCCAAGTTGCATGAACGGTCGCTAATTGTTCTGGAGTCAGTTGAGATTCATCAATATATGGCAAGAGCTGCTCATAACTTGCAGCGATCAGAATCAGCCCTTTTTCCACCGGACGCTGCTTGAGATCCAGCAGTTTTTGAATTGCTTCTGGGTTATCTGGATCGCATCCGACACCAAAAACCCCTTCTGTTGGGTAGGCAATCACTTCGCCTTGTTGTAGTGCGTTGAGCACTTGTTCAAAGTTATCCACCGATTACTTCCTGATTGTCTGACTGTATTATTTTCACTAAGTGTACAAATATTCATTCTCAGACACTAAAGCAATTTTTTTATAAAATGTATCAATAGCGTCAACAACAAGACGCAAACGTTTGCTTGAGATAAAAATCCCCGTATAATGCGCACAAATTTATCAGCTCACCTAATTTTGCAGCTTGAAGGAGTTTGAGATGAAAGTCGGTATCATCATGGGTTCTAAATCCGATTGGCCAACCATGAAACTAGCAGCAGACATGCTAGACCAATTTGGCGTACCTTACGAAACAAAAGTCGTGTCAGCACACCGAACTCCTCAATTACTGGCGGACTACGCCAGTGGCGCAAAAGAACGCGGCATCAAAGTGATCATCGCCGGTGCAGGCGGTGCAGCTCACCTACCAGGTATGGCAGCTGCATTTACTAGCATTCCTGTACTCGGTGTTCCAGTTCAGTCTCGCGCACTAAAAGGCATGGACTCTCTGCTATCTATTGTACAAATGCCAAAAGGCATTGCAGTCGGTACGTTAGCGATTGGCGAAGCGGGCGCAGCAAACGCCGGTATCCTAGCAGCGCAAATTCTAGGCACTCATGATGAAAACATCATGGCGAAGGTAGAAGCATTCCGTAATGAGCAAACGGAAACAGTTCTCGCAAATCCAAACCCTGCAGAGGATTAATCAGATGCATGTACTGGTTCTTGGTGCGGGTCAATTAGCTCGAATGATGTCTCTGGCTGGTGCGCCACTGAATATTCAAATTTCAGCTTACGATGTCAGCAGCGGTGATGTCGTTCACCCTTTAACTCAACAGGTACTTGGCCATGGCTTGGAAAATGCGATTACGCAAGTTGATGTGATTACTGCCGAGTTCGAGCATATTCCACATGACGTGCTCAAGGTTTGCGAAGCGAGCGGCAAGTTCCTACCAAGTACGCAAGCCATCAAAGCAGGTGGTGATCGCCGTATTGAAAAAGCACTGCTTGATGATGCTGGCGTGCGCAACGCGAAATACTACGTGATTGAAACTCGTGAAGACTTTGAGCGCGCAATTGAACACGTTGGTATGCCAATGGTGCTGAAAAGTGCATTAGGTGGTTACGATGGTAAAGGCCAATGGCGCTTAAAAGAAGCTTCTCAAGTCGACGACATTTGGACTGAGATGGCAGAGTGCATCGCGGCAACACCAACTCAAGCGATTGTTGCTGAAAAGTTTGTTCCTTTTAACCGCGAAGTATCATTGGTTGGTGCTCGAAGCAAAGATGGCAGTGTGGAAGTGTACCCTCTGGCAGAGAATGTTCACACCAACGGTGTATTGAGTCTTTCTACTGCGATTGATGCGCCAGGGTTACAGGAACAAGCAAAGCAAATGTTCACGGCAGTCGCAGATAGCCTAGATTACGTTGGTGTATTGGCGCTCGAATTCTTTGATATCGATGGCACACTGTTAGTGAATGAGATTGCCCCACGCGTACACAACTCTGGTCACTGGACACAGCAAGGTGCAGAAACGTGTCAGTTTGAAAACCATCTGCGCGCAGTATGCGGCTTACCATTAGGTAGTACGAAATTGGTTCGTGAAACCTCAATGATCAATATTCTTGGTGAAGACACACTACCAGATGCATTGTTATCAATGGATGGTTGCCACATTCATTGGTATGGCAAAGAGAAACGTGCAGGTCGCAAGATGGGACACATCAACGTGTGTGGTGACTACCCAGGAGAATTGCACCTTAGGTTGTGCGCTCTGGCAGACATCTTAGACCCAATAGCTTTCCCTGCTGTGCAAGCGTTCGCTAAACAGCCTCAACACTAACGTTTGGCAGCAAAAAAACAAAAAAGGGTCGCACGATGCGACCCTTTTCAATTCCTTTGATTCATTTACCCTTGCTGGGTGTGCTGACACTTACGATTAGCACACTGCAATTTCACACCACTGGCAAGTTTCTTCTCCACCAACAGAGTAAAACCACACTCTTCGCATCGCCCCTTGACCGGAGCAAGGTTCACAGCAAATTTGCATTTAGGGTAGTTATCACACGCGTAGAATGTTTTGCCAAATCGGGTTTTACGCTCAACCAAATGTCCTTTGCCACATTCAGGGCAAGCGTGTTGCTCTTGCGGCTGCTTTTCTGGCTCTGGTTGATTAATCGACTCAATATGATGGCACGCCGGATAGTTACTGCAACCAACAAACATCCCATAACGCCCTTGGCGTAATACCAACTCGTTACCACAACCTGGACAAGAAACGCCAAGCTCTTTGACGATGTGTCCATCATTGTTGTGCAGAGCTTTGATGTAATCACAGCTTGGGTAGTGGCTACAGCCAAGAAAGGGACCGTGTTTGCCATGTTTGAGGATCAACTCACTGCCACATTTAGGACACGGCTCGTGTTCCAATGCGTGTTCATGGGCAGAGAAAAGGGTGTTGTCGATTTTACTACTCATACTTACCGTTTCGTGAAAAACACACCAAAAGACAAGCTCGCGTTCTTGCTAGCTAAACTCGAACTTGCCTAGATTGGGTTAGTGAAGAATCCCTTGTTCCTTGGTGTACAACAGCTCTTCCATTAGCGTATAAGCGTTTTCATTACCAGGCACATTAAACAGCACCATCAAAATGATCCATTTGAGGTCTTCAAGCTCAAACTCGCTCGTTTCTAGACCCATCACTCGGTCAATCACCATTTCGCGAGTTTCTGTGGTTAACACATTGATTTGCTCAAGAAACAATAAAAACCCTCGGCATTCCAAATCTAAACGCTGCATCTCTTTCGCTGTGTAGATACGAGTTGATGACGAAGCCATGCAAGTCGAGATTGCAGAAGAGGTGTCACTTTGCTGCAATGCGGCAAGCTCTTCTAACCAGACAAGGGCTTTGTAGATATCTTTTTGTTGGAAGCCTGCACGGAGCAGCTCTTCTTCCAACTCGTCTTGTTCGACCTGTAACTCTGCATCGCTATGGATGTAGGTTTCGAATAGATACATCAGTATATCCATCATCATAGCTAGCCCCTCCCCTTTCGAATATAGCCACCTGAAACCGCAACGACATGCCCAGAGAGTTCTAACTCTAAGAGCTGCATCATGACTTCCTGGACAGGTATATTGGTCCTGTTTGCAAGAATATCAACCGGTGTAGCTTCACTTCCTACGTTAGCTAACAGCTGAGGAAATGGCAATTCTTCTTCATCATTTAACGTAGAAAATAAATCGGTACTCTGATTAATAGACCAATCAAGCAAAGACTGTATTTCATCTAAGACATCTTTCGTCTTTTCTACGAGGCAAGCACCATGACGTATCAACTGGTTGCCACCGCTGGCATTAGGGGCATTTATCGAAGCTGGCAGCGCAAACACTTCTCGACCTTGCTCAAGCGCGTAACGAGCAGTAATTAACGAGCCACTCCTTTCCGCCGCTTCCACAACTAACACACCTAGCGATAATCCGCTAATAATGCGGTTTCGACGCGGGAAGTTTTCCGGGCGCGGCTTGGCGTTGGGGCGAAACTCAGACACCAAAGCCCCATGTTCAATAACACGTTGCGCTAAACCACGATGACGTGCCGGATAAATATTTTCTAAGCCAGATCCCAGCACCGCAATCGTCTTACCTTTTGCTTGCAACGCACCATCATGCGCATGGCCATCAATGCCTAAAGCGAGACCACTGGTGACAATAAAATCGTGCTGAACAAATTCTGCGGCAAAGTGGCGTGCATGCTGTAAGCCATCAATACTCGCATTTCGGCTGCCAACCATTGCTATCTGTGGCTGCGAAAGACAAGTAGAATTTCCTTGAACAAAAAGCAGAGGTGGCGGCGCAACGATTTGTTTGAGTTGAGGTGGATAAAGCGGGTCAGTCAGTGTCAGGATATGATGATTTGTAGAAGCCTCAAGCCAACTTAAACAGGCTTCAACTTCTTTATCTGTTGAAGCCCAAGCTTGAATTTGCTTAGTTGTTAACCCAAGTTGTTGTAGCTGTTCGGGAGAGAGGTTTACGATGTTACCCGGCGTGTCTCTTGCCAGTAGCTTATTCATTTTGACCCCGCCAATGCCTGGTAAACAACTCAGTTTTAACCAGGCAGCGAGATCATCGTTATTTCGTCGATTCATCGATGGTTAATTCGTCCGCCAACGGTGACACCACCGAAATATCTTGGTTAATGGGTTTAGTACTGTTAGTGATCAGTGCCAAGCTAAAGTACTCATAGGGACGAATGACCAGCAACTCACCAACTTTGCTTTGAGGCAAAGTAATTTTCTTATCAAGCACGCCAAACTCTTTCTTGAACTCATCGCCGTCTTTGTAAACTGGGTGCGCGTCTTCTTTTAAATCAAACACACTGCCTTGCTTCAGATTGTCTGACGTGCCTTTATCAATCACCACGACTTGGTTAGTTGAACTAAAGCGAATACCTTCGATATTACCTAGCAACTTTGCCGAACTGCCTTGTGGCGACGGCAGCGGGTAGAACGTAGTCGTGAAGTCAGTATTTTCAACCGATTGATTTGGCAACGCGATATCGTTACGTAGAATTTCTTGCATCTGCGATGTAAGCTTCAAACCTGAATAATCACTCGAAGCTTCAACGAGCTCGCCTTTGGCAATCAAACGCAGCGCGGTAATCTCTTTAGACACATCGTCACGCGAAAAGGTAGCTACTGGTCGGTAAATAGCCCAACCTGTCGCGGTCTGATTACCATTGATATACAGCACATCTTCTGCAGTCAGATACTTACTGCCTTTGCTGCTACCCATCACTTTTGCTGCACTGTTCAACGCATCTTGATCCAGCAACCGATCCGATTTGAGGTAAGGCATCACCAAACCTTCCGCGACCGTTGGTACCGCTTTCTTTTCCGTGATACGTGCTTTCGGGCTCAGCTTCTTAACCGGTTTTAGGCTCAATACGGGCTGACCGTTAATCCACACCAAAGACAGCTTGTCACCGGGATAAATTAAATGAGGGTTGTCGATTTCCGGGTTTACTTGCCATAAACGAGGCCACAACCACGGGCTATCCAAGTACATGGCCGAAATATCCCATAGCGTATCGCCCTTCACGACTACATATGTTTGTGGCGCATCATCTTTAACAGTCAGTGGGTTTGCATCCACATTTGCTACAGCGTTGAAAGAGAAAAGTAACGGCAACGTAACACTGGCAACGTTGCGGAAAATTCGATTCATGACCCTCGTCCTTGGTCTATTAAGCAGGAACCAGAATGGAAATTGGTGCAAGGATGCTGTCATTTAGGCTATAAAATGTCTAGAATTGAGCCAACAAGGTTTGTGCTGTTTCGGCACAGTTCAATATTTCGAGTGAATATGTCTGTATTACAAGTATTAACATTCCCGGATGATCGCCTGCGCACAGTCGCAAAGCCTGTTGAAGCGGTGACGCCTGAGATTCAAAAAATCGTCGATGACATGATTGAAACCATGTACGACGAAGAAGGTATTGGCCTTGCTGCAACGCAGGTTGATATCCACAAACGTATCGTAGTGATTGATATTTCAGAAACTCGCGATGAGCCGATGGTGCTAATCAACCCTGAGATTCTGGAAAAGCGTGGCGAAGATGGCATCGAAGAAGGCTGTCTGTCGGTACCAGGTGCACGCGCACTTGTGCCTCGCGCTGCAGAAGTTACCGTTAAAGCACTGGATCGTGATGGCAAAGAGTTCACCTTTGAAGCCGACGACCTGCTAGCGATTTGTGTTCAACACGAGCTTGATCACTTACAAGGTAAGCTATTCGTGGATTACCTATCGCCACTGAAACGCAAACGCATTCAGGACAAGCTAGCAAAAATCAAACGCTTTAACGAGAAGCAGCAAAACGCTTAATCTCGAACCATACCAATTAGAAGGAAGCCTACCTTGAGTCAGTCTTTACGTATTGTCTTTGCAGGTACTCCGGATTTCGCCGCCCGTCACTTGGCGGCGTTGTTGTCTTCGGAGCATGAAGTCATCGCGGTTTACACAAACCCAGATCGTCCAGCGGGTCGTGGCAAGAAATTGGCTGCGCCACCGGTAAAACAACTGGCGCTGGAACACAACATCCCGGTTTACCAACCTGAAAGCTTTAAGTCCGACGAAGCGAAACAAGAACTTGCCGATCTGAACGCCGATCTCATGGTTGTCGTGGCGTACGGTATGCTACTGCCACAAGCGGTTCTTGATACCCCTAAACTGGGTTGTATCAACGTACATGGTTCTATCCTACCTCGTTGGCGTGGTGCGGCTCCAATCCAACGCTCTATTTGGGCGGGCGATGCAGAAACGGGCGTGACCATCATGCAGATGGACATCGGTCTCGACACTGGTGATATGCTGAAGATTGCAACTCTGCCAATCGAAGCGACAGATACCAGCGCTTCAATGTACGAAAAATTGGCTGAGCTTGGCCCAGAAGCCCTGATTGACTGCTTAGCCGACATTGCTGCGGGTAAAGCAGTGCCAGTGAAGCAAGACGATGAGCTAGCGAACTACGCGAAAAAACTCAGCAAAGAAGAAGCACGCATTAACTGGAACGACGATGCGGCTCACATTGAGCGCTGCGTTCGTGCATTTAACCCATGGCCAATGAGCCACTTTGAGGCGGCAGAAAACAGCATCAAAGTATGGCAAAGCCGTGTGGCAGAGCAAACCAGTGACAAGCCAGCCGGCACCATCTTGCAAGCAGATAAAACCGGTATTTATGTTGCGACAGGCAACGGCGTACTGGTGCTAGAACAACTGCAAGTTCCTGGCAAAAAAGCCATGTCAGTTCAGGATATTCTGAATTCGCGCGCGGCTTGGTTTGAAGTTGGTACTCTGCTGGTTTAAGCCATACTAGGGGTTATCATCCCCAATAATACGAACTTTTAGAGGGCAGAGATGCCCTCCTTTACTTTAAGGTACTCATCATGAATGTTCGCGCTGCGGCTGCTAACGTCCTGTATCTTGTCGTCGACAAGGGCCACTCACTTTCAAGCGCTCTTCCAGCGGCTCAACAAACGGTACGACCTCGTGACCACGCTCTGCTACAAGAGATCTGTTACGGTGCGCTACGTTACCTACCTCGCCTAGAAATGATCGCAAACCAGTTGATGGATAAGCCGCTCAAAGGCAAACAACGTGTATTCCATCACCTAATTCTGGTTGGTATTTACCAACTGAGCTTCATGCGTATTCCTGCGCACGCAGCTGTCGGTGAAACGGTTGAAGGCACTAAAGAGCTGAAAGGTCCTCGTCTGCGTGGTTTGATTAACGCTGTATTGCGTAACTACCAACGCAACCAAGAAGAACTCGACCAAATGGCCGTCAGCAACAACGCTGGCAAGTACGGTCACCCAAGCTGGTTACTAAAACTGCTGCAAGAGGCCTACCCACAGCAATGGGAAAGCATTGTTGAAGCGAACAACCAAAAAGCACCAATGTGGCTGCGTGTGAACCATCAGCACCACACTCGTGATGAATACCTTGCGCTACTCAAAAATGAAAACATTGATAGCACGCCACACACAGAAGCAATGGACGCCATAAAATTGGCCGCGCCATGTGACGTGATGAAGCTACCTGGTTTTGAGAAAGGTTGGGTTTCAGTACAAGATGCGGCAGCGCAGCTCTCGATCAACTACCTAAAACCACAAGACGGCGAACTGATTTTAGATTGCTGTGCAGCGCCAGGTGGCAAGACGGCACACATTCTAGAGCGCACGTCGGGCAGTGAAGTGGTCGCGATTGACTGCGACGACACACGCTTGAAACGTGTGCATGAAAACCTGAAGCGTCTCAACCTTCAGGCAAAAGTGGTTTGCGGTGATGCGCGTAATCCACAAGAATGGTGGCAAGGCGAGCAATTTGATCGCATTTTGCTGGATGCCCCATGTTCTGCGACTGGCGTGATTCGTCGTCACCCAGACATAAAATGGCTACGTCGTGCAGACGACATCGCCGCATTAGCAGAGCTACAAAGTGAAATTTTTGATGCCATGTGGACGCAACTGAAACCTGGCGGCACAATGGTTTACGCGACTTGTTCAATCACACCGCAAGAAAACGTGGAGCAAGTAAAAGCGTTTTTAGCACGTACCGCGGATGCGCAACTGCTGGATTCTGATCCCGACCAGCCTGGTCGTCAAATTCTACCAGGCGAAGAAGACATGGATGGTTTCTACTACGCAGTGCTAACCAAAACACACGCGTAACAGCATGCTAAATAGGGCGATTGGAGTGATTTCAATCGCCTTTTTCAGATAACGAGAAAAGAGTATGAAGATCATTATTCTTGGTGCAGGTCAGGTTGGCGGCACACTGGCAGAAAACCTAGTGGGTGAAAACAACGACATCACCATCGTCGACAACAATGCCGACCGACTGCGCGAATTACAGGACAAATACGACCTGCGTGTGGTCAATGGCCATGCGAGCCACCCCGACGTGCTGCACGAAGCGGGCGCACAAGACGCCGATATGCTCGTCGCGGTGACCAACACTGATGAAACCAACATGGCCGCCTGTCAGGTCGCGTTCACTCTATTCAACACCCCAAACCGCGTTGCGCGTATTCGCTCTCCAGAATATCTGGCCGAAAAAGAAGCCCTGTTTAAATCTGGCGCCATTCCTGTCGATCACCTTATCGCACCAGAAGAACTCGTTACGAGCTACATCGAACGTCTAATCCAATACCCAGGCGCGCTGCAAGTGGTGAGCTTTGCTGAACAGAAAGTCAGCCTAGTGGCGGTAAAAGCCTACTACGGTGGCCCGTTGGTGGGTAACGCGCTGTCTGCTTTGCGTGAGCACATGCCGCACATCGATACCCGTGTGGCAGCGATTTTCCGTCAAGGCCGTCCGATTCGCCCGCAAGGCACCACCATTATTGAAGCCGATGATGAAGTGTTCTTCGTCGCCGCAAGCAACCATATTCGCTCAGTGATGAGTGAGCTTCAGCGCCTAGAAAAACCGTACCGCCGCATCATGATTGTTGGCGGGGGTAACATTGGTGCCAGTCTCGCAAAGCGCTTAGAACAAAACTACAGCGTGAAGCTGATTGAACGTAACTACCAACGTGCAGAAAAACTGTCAGAAGAGCTAGAAAACACCATCGTGTTCTGCGGCGACGCGGCAGACCAAGAGCTTCTCTCGGAAGAGAACATCGACCAAGTCGACGTCTTCATCGCGCTGACCAACGAAGATGAAACCAACATCATGTCTGCGATGTTGGCAAAACGCATGGGCGCGAAAAAAGTAATGGTGCTGATCCAACGTGGCGCTTATGTAGATCTGGTACAAGGCGGCGTAATTGATGTGGCGATATCACCACAACAAGCGACCATTTCCGCCTTGCTGACGCACGTTCGTCGCGCTGATATCGTGAACGTATCCTCACTTCGCCGCGGCGCTGCGGAAGCAATTGAAGCCGTCGCTCACGGTGATGAAAGTACATCCAAAGTTGTTGGACGTGCGATTGGAGATATTAAGCTCCCACCTGGGACCACCATTGGTGCTATCGTTCGTGGCGAAGAAGTCCTTATTGCCCACGACCGTACGGTCATCGAGCAGGATGACCATGTGGTGATGTTCCTGGTCAACAAAAAATACGTATCAGACGTCGAAGCGCTATTCCAGCCGAGTCCATTCTTCCTCTAGGATTTTCCTATGGTCAACTTACGTCCCGTACTATTTGTTATCGGGCTGGTTTTATCCAAACTGGCCCTTTTTATGTACGTGCCGACTTTGGTCGCTTTCTTCACTGGTACGGGGGGATTTCTCGATTTCGCCCAAGCCGTTGTGATCACGCACCTTGCCGCTTTCATTTGTTTGACGATCGGTCGAACCGCCAAGTTCAAACTCAGCGTACGCGATATGTTCCTCATAACCAGTTTGGTTTGGACCATCGCCAGTGCGTTTGCCGCCTTGCCGTTTGTGTTCATCAACCACATCAGCTTCACCGACGCCTACTTCGAAACGATGTCGGGTATCACCACGACGGGCTCAACGGTGCTCAGTGGCCTAGACAACATGGCGCCGAGCATCTTGCTGTGGCGCTCTATTTTGCAGTGGCTTGGGGGGATTGGTTTTATCGTAATGGCGGTGGCGGTGCTACCTATGCTCAATGTCGGTGGTATGAAGCTATTCCAAACCGAATCATCCGATTGGTCTGATAAAAGTAGCCCGAGAGCAAAAACGGTCGCCAAAAACATCGTAGCGGTTTATTTGATGCTTACTGGCTTATGCATTGTGGGCTACTTGGTCACCGGCATGAACCTGTTTGAAGCGATCAATCACGCCTTTACCACGCTATCAACGGGCGGATACTCTACATCCGATGGGTCGATGAACCACTTCTCTAATGGCGCACACTGGGTGGCCACTACCTTTATGTTCTTAGGTGGCTTGCCATTTTTGCTCTTCATCGCCGCGTTACGTAAACGTAGTATTGATGTGTTGGTTAACGACGCTCAAGTTCGAGGATTCGCGTACCTGTTCGTGTTCTCAAGCTTAGTGATTTCAGCCTGGTTAGTGATTCGAGACGGATACACCATTTTGGATGCGCTACGAGTGTCGATGTTTAATATCGTCTCTGTCGTCACCACAACCGGCTTTGGCTTAGAGGACTTCACCGCGTGGGGCGCATTACCCACAACTCTTTTTGCCTTCTTAATGATGGCGGGGGCATGCTCAGGATCAACGTCTGGCGGGATCAAAATCTTCCGTTTCCAAATCGCAATGACACTGCTGAACAAACAGATGATGAAATTGATTCACCCTTCAGGTGTGTTTGTACAGCGCTACAACCAACGCCCAGTGAATGATGACATTGTTCGCTCGGTGGTCGCGTTTGGCTTGATGTTCTTTATCACCATCATCTTTATCGCGGGTTGCTTGAGTGCACTGGGTTTAGACCCCATCACTAGCATCTCTGGTGCCATCACTGCGGTAGCCAACGTCGGCCCAGGTATGGGAAGCGTGATTGGACCGACGGGTAACTTCGCGCCTCTGCCAGATACCGCCAAGTGGCTCCTGAGCTTTGGCATGTTAATGGGCCGCTTGGAAATTCTGACTATTCTTGTACTGTTCTTCCCTGCGTTTTGGCGCCGTTAAGCAGACACAAATAAAAGGTATAACAATGAAAACATGGATCACTCTGGCGACCCTACTTGCCGCCTCATCCACATACGCCGCTGAAGTCATCACTTTAGCCGATGGTCGAGAAGTGAAGTTAAACGATGACTTTACTTGGGAATACGTCATGAAAAAACCTGCGCAGCAAGCAACAGAGACGCAAGCGACAACAAGTGCGGTTGAAACGATCGCATCTCCCGCAATTGCGACAATTCCAGTGGTGACGAAAACTGTTGGCACTACCGTGGTGGTAAACGCCAAAAAGCCAACCATGCAGCTGTCTGACTCTGGTGTCGACGTACTGATTGGCTCCGCGAGCTATCAAGATGGTGAGCTCGTACTGCCAACGTCCATTACCAATCAAAGCTCACAATCGGTGATTCAAGTTGAAGTGGAAGTTCAGGTATTTGATATGTCTGGCCAGCAACTGGCGAAAGAAAAAGTCACAGTTTGGCAATCCATCAAGCGAATGGCGGATACTTACCTGCGACCAAAGCAAGCAGAACAGGGTAAAAGCATCAAACTGGCAGTGCCGCAGTCTCAGCAATACCAGTTTTCAGCCAAAGTGTTAGAAGTGAAAACTCGTTAATGTGATAACACATGTTTTGTCGAGTTCATATCTATCCGTTAGATAGGCTCGACAAAATAATAAATTGCGAAGAAGTGACACACACAACCCGCTAAAACGAAGCCGTGCCAAATCGCATGATTGAATGGAATACGCTTCGCAACGTAGAAAATCACCCCCAGTGAATACACAATCCCACCAGCTGCGAGTAATGTCAGTCCGCCAATATCCAAGTTGATCGCCAACTGATAAATCACAATCAACGACAGCCAGCCCATGACCAAATACGTCATCAAGGAAAGCTTTTTAAATCGGTAAACAAACGCGACTTTCATGATGATGCCGAGTAGAGCGATGGTCCAGATAACAATCATCAAACCAAACGCGAGCGGCGTACGTAAACTCACCAACAAAAAAGGCGTATAACTGCCAGCAATGAGCAGATAAATGGCGCAGTGATCGAAAGTTTTTAGCCAGCGTTTGGCATTGGGGTGCGGAATTGCGTGATACAGCGTCGAAGCCAAAAATAGCACGATAATACTCGCACCATAGACAGCCATACTGGCCAGCGTCAGCGTATCAGCTTGCTGGTCTATGGCTTTGATTAGCAGCAGTATCAAGCCAACAATACCAAAAATCATCCCAATGCCATGAGTGATGGTATTAGCCAGTTCTTCGCGTTGACTGTATTGAGGTTTCTGCAGTTCAGACATCAATGCGCCTATACTAGAGTTTGAAATTTGCTCTAGTATGGCACATTAGGCTTACACGTGTAAGCTTAAATTAAGACTCATGAACGGCCGTGGTTTGATCGAGATAATTAAGTACAAGTTCGCCCACTTGATCAAGCTTAGTCGTGGCTGGAATGGTCAACTCTCGTTTGAGTTTTCCGCTACCCAGTAAGCTTGCGAGCATGCCACCCTCGCCCTTGCGTGTGCGGTCAACTTCAAACCATAATTTGAGTTCTTGCTCGCTACGATGAGCGACAAATTCTAACTCACGCCACACGCCATGGTATGGCCCGTCAGTCGGCACCATCTCAAATTCTTGCACAAATGGCAGGTCGAACCCTTTTACTTCCTCACACTCCACTTGGCGAATACGCAAACCTTGCGCTTCAAATGCGGATAACACCGCATCCATTAGTGGATCAGGTCGAACGGTGAGGATGTCTTTATCGGTCGGGTCTAAAGCAGCAGCAACGTCCAAGCCGGTTTCGAGCCACACTTTGGCGTCACCAATGGTGACAGGCGTATTCCAAGGCACATCGAGCTGAACATCGAAGGTACGCTCTTCGCCAGAATGGATGGTAAACGCATAAGGGAGGCTCCACTTAGCAAGCACATGAGTCTGAGGTACTCGACGCATGCTGTGTCCTTCTCGCGCACCACGGTCATCAGGAGCTTCCGCGATATAGCGGCAACACAGTTTTAAATCGATGTTGTCGATCGCTTGTTCAGTGGCACCACCATAAACATGGATAGACACATCCACACTTTGACCAGGATATAGCACGTCTTGATTTAGGATTGAGTCAACCTTAGCACTCCCAATCCCAAAACTGGCAAGTGTCTTCTTCAAAAATGACATAGGCACCTCCTTCGTCGAGATCTCATACTACTACTGCTGATCGAGGGATCAAACAAAAATTGCCTCGATCATCGCGACAAAATGACAAAATCTAAACAATTCAATTGCTCAACTATCGACCAATTATTACAAGGATGCTAATCTTATACGTGATATGCATGCATATCGGTATTCCTGATTCATTAACTGGATTGGCGAGAGCCAGAAGAGTGATTCTTCAATCTTGTTGGAGCCTAGCTCATAATGATTCAGGCCATTACATCGGCAATGGATATGCCTGACAGTTAGGTAAATTAATGCGCCCAACAACAGTCAGGTTCGCACACACTAATACTAGTGCAATGCGCCGCCGCAGTGGCTTTACTACTGCACCAAAGGCAAAGCAAGTTGCGCCAGCAATGACATTGGTTGAGAAGACAGCAATGATGTCGAGTGTTCCGGCCAAAGTTATCAAAGCAGCTTAATCAAAAGCGCGGCGCCAGCTGCGCTTTTTTCTTTGCACGCACCTCAAACCACCTCAACGACTTAGAACAAAACACAGTGAAATAGATAGTTTTTCCTATTTGGTCTTCGCAAAGCAATTTGGTACCTTTACAGCTAATTACACCTATAAATTCTGTGGAGAAAGAAATGAAGTGTCATCGCATTGAAGAGCTGCTTGAGCTACTAGAGCCTGAATGGCATAAAGACCAAGAAATGAACCTACTGCAGTTCATCGTGAAGCTAGCGAAAGAAGCAGGCTACGAAGGCAAGCTAGAAGATCTGACCGACGACGTGCTGATCTACCACCTTAAAATGCGTAACAGCAGCAAAGACGAAATGATCCCAGGTCTTAAGAAAGACCAAGAAGATGATTTTAAAACTGCGATTCTGCGCGCTCGTGGCGTCATCAAATAACCGGCTCAACAACCCAGTATTCTTTAAGCGACTCCCTCAAATGAGTCGCTTTTTTATAACTAAAATTTTTAGTCCCACAGTTGGTTATAACTGTTCAGCCAATTATCAGGTTAACTGTACTGACTTTTGTTGTTAAACGTTGACTGCGTTAAAGAAAAGGAATTGTTATTGATTGTATAATCGCCGTTCATCAGTATTTACTAAAATAATTATGTCCGGTCATGATTTATGATAAGGACGAAGTAGCAATGTCATCGAGCGACATCAATAGAAATGACGCCGTACATTATAAAAGCCTAAGAAGGATGAGTGCATGAGTCAGGATAAGATCGATATCAAAGATGTGACTCCTAAAACCTATAATCCCAAGACTCATAAAGGGAATGGGGATCGGTTCAACCCAAGTAATCGCATCTATGTACGCGAAAGCAAAGGGACTTACCAGAAACTGCGTCGTTACGGTGGTTGGTTCTTACTGCTTCTCTTCGCTTTGATACCGTGGATTCCTTACGGTGAACGTCAAGCGATCTTGCTCGATATTGGCAACCAGCAGTTCAACTTTTTCGGTACCACGTTGTATCCGCAAGATCTTACCCTACTCGCCTTGCTATTTGTGATCGCAGCGTTTGGGTTGTTCTTTATTACCACCTTCTTAGGTCGAGTTTGGTGTGGCTATCTCTGCCCACAAACCGTCTGGACCTTCATGTATATCTGGTTTGAAGAGAAACTGGAAGGCAGCGCCAATAAGCGTCGCAAGCAGGACTCCAATAAGCTGACGGCAAATTTAGCGATGCGCAAAACCATCAAACATATCGCTTGGTTTGCCATTGCGCTCGCCACTGGTTTTACTTTTGTTGGCTACTTCGTTCCAATGAAGCAATTGGTTATCGACTTTTTCACTTTTAACGCCAACTTCTGGCCCGTCTTTTGGATCATGTTCTTTGCCATTTGTACCTATGGTAATGCTGGTTGGATGCGTTCCATCATGTGTATTCACATGTGTCCTTACGCGCGCTTCCAGTCTGCCATGTTTGATAAAGACACCTTCATCGTTGGCTATGATGCCAAACGTGGTGAAAAACGTGGTCCACGTCCGCGCAAAGCCGATCCAAAGCAACTTGGTTTGGGGGATTGTATTGATTGTGACTTGTGTGTGCAGGTGTGCCCAACAGGTATCGATATTCGTGACGGCTTACAATATGAATGTATTAACTGTGGCGCCTGTATTGATGCGTGTGACAACACCATGGATCGCATGGGTTACGAGAAAGGACTAATCAGCTACACCACCGAGCACCGCTTATCGGGTAAGAGTACCAAAGTCATGCGTCCGAAGCTGCTGGGCTATGGAGCTGTGCTACTGGTCATGATTGGTCTGTTCTTTGCCCAAATCGCAGCGGTAGACCCAGCAGGCATGAGTGTTATTCGCGACCGTAACCAACTGTTCCGCGTTAATAGCTCGGGCGAAGTAGAAAACACCTACACCCTCAAAGTGATCAACAAAACCCAGCAAGTGCAAGAGTACTCGTTGGATGTTGAAGGGCTATCCGATGTAAGCTGGTATGGTAAGCAGACAATTCAGGTACAGCCAGGTGAGGTATTGAACTTACCAATGAGTCTTGGCGCCGATCCTGACAAGCTAAACTCTGCGATTACGACAATTCAGTTTATACTCACCGATAAGAGCAACGAATTCACCATTGAAGTGGAAAGCCGTTTTATTAAAAAACTATAGCGCTACTTCAGTGACTAACGGAAAAAGGCTCAGTAATGAGCCTTTTTGTTTATATGTCCCAAAGTATGTTTAACTTTGACGCCCTTACCCCAGATTTTATGTGGTACGCGTTAGAAAGCATCGGCGTTCGCGCAGAATCAGGCTTTCTTCCCCTCAATAGCTACGAAAACCGTGTTTATCAATTCACTGACGAAGAGCGTCGCCGTTATGTCGTCAAGTTCTACCGCCCTGAACGTTGGAGCAACGAACAGATCCAAGAGGAGCACGACTTCACTTTAGAACTAATTGGAAACGAAATCCCCGTCGCACCACCTGTGCGCATCAACGATGAAACCCTGCATCACTATCAAGGCTATGCCTTTGCGCTGTTTGAGAGCGTAGGTGGTCGCCAGTACGAGGTTGACAACTTAGATCAGCTCGAAGGTGTAGGGCGCTTCCTTGGTCGCATCCACAAAGTGGGTAGCCGCCAAGCCTTCCAACATCGACCAACGATTGGCTTGCAAGAATACCTGTATCAACCAAGAGAGATTCTGCAAAACGCCAACATGATTCCAATGCACTTGGAGAACAGCTTCTTCAATGACTTGGATATGCTGATCAAATCAATTGAAAGCCACTGGCAAGAAGGCTTCAATA
Organism: Vibrio sp. T9; assembly: GCF_003123985.1. NCBI lineage: Bacteria > Pseudomonadati > Pseudomonadota > Gammaproteobacteria > Vibrionales > Vibrionaceae > Vibrio > Vibrio sp. T9. The sequence continues at coordinate 62,207 of NZ_NIGY01000015.1, read as the reverse complement.
TCATTCGTTTGCATGGCGATTGCCACCCAGGCAATATTTTGTGGCGAGATGGCCCTATGTTTGTTGATTTGGATGACGCTCGTAACGGCCCTGCAGTACAAGACTTATGGATGCTACTGAACGGTGAACGCCAAGACAAACTGATGCAGCTGGATATTGTTTTAGAAGCTTATCAAGAGTTTTGCGACTTTAACCCCGCAGAATTGAAACTAATTGAGCCACTTCGCGGTCTACGAATGGTGCACTATATGGCATGGCTAGCAAAACGTTGGCATGACCCTGCGTTTCCTCTCGCTTTTCCATGGTTTAATGAGCCAAAATACTGGGAAGGTCAGGTCCTTGCATTTAAAGAGCAGATCGCCGCTTTAGAAGAAGCACCGCTGTCTTTAATGCCTCAATGGTAAGTCAGGCCACAAATTCAAAAATGGAGATATTTCGATGAAAAAACTGTTCGCACTGTTTTCTATGCTGATGCTAAGCCTGTCGGCACATGCAGCGCAATTCAAAGAAGGTGAACATTACAAAGTATTGGATCTTGAGGCATCAAAAAAACCTCTTGTGACGGAGTTTTTCTCTTTCTACTGCCCGCACTGTAATAGCTTTGAACCTGTTATCCAGCAACTGAAAAAGCAGTTGCCAGAAGGTACTAAGCTATTAAAAAACCACGTTTCTTTCATGGGTGGCAACATGGGCCCATCAATGAGCAAAGCCTACGCGACCATGGTTGCACTAAAAGTGGAAGACAAAATGGTGCCAGTGATGTTTAACCGCATCCACAATCTAAAGAAGGCGCCACGTAACGATGAAGAGCTTCGCCAAATCTTCCTTGATGAAGGTGTAGACGCGAAAAAATTCGACTCAGCATTCAAAGGCTTTGCGGTTGATTCCATGGTTCGCCGTATGGACAAGCAATTTGAAAACAGCGGTCTAACCGGCGTTCCTGCGGTTATCGTTAACAACAAATACCTAGTTCAAGCACAAAGCATCAAAACAATGGATGAGTACTTCTCTCTGGTGAACTACTTGCTGACACTAAAATAAGCACATCGATATCAATCAAAAGGGGAGCACATCGCTCCCCTTTTGTTTATTTGTAAATCTCTTGTAGTAACCGATCTTTTTCTTGCCACACATCACCCAACCACTGCTGAAATTGTCGCTTATAGGGCTTATCGTTAAAGTAATCACCAAGCACTCGTTCATCGACGGGCAACACATTCACACGCACAACAACCTTGCCCATTCGGCCCATTAATAAATCCTTGAATGGCTTATTTGTATTTTCTGGGTACGCCAGCGTCACATCGATAATGTTCTCGAACTGCTCTCCCATTGCCGCTAATGTGTATGCGATCCCGCCCGATTTTGGTTGCAGCAAATATTGGTAGCTCGTCTTGCTCTTACGCTGTTTTTCTTCGGTAAATCGAGTGCCTTCGACATAATTAACCACTGTGGTTGGGGCATGTTTGAACTTGGCGCACGAGCGACGTGTCGTCTCTAAATCTTGACCTCGTTTGTGCGGGTTGCGGATCAGATACTCTCGCGAATAACGACGCATAAATGGCATGTCGAGCGCCCAACACGCCATCCCAATGAAAGGCACATACAACAGTTGTTGTTTGAGGAAAAACTTCGGCATAGGTATGCGGTCTTTAAACACGCAGCAAAGCACCACAATATCGGTCCAACTGAGATGATTACTGATCAACAGATACCACCCGTCTTTTTTCAGCGCCTCACCGCCCTGAACATCCCAGTCAACACGGTTAGAAACCGCCAGAATGCCCGCATTGACGGTAGCCCATAACCACATCACCTTGTTGGCACAAGCGGTCGCTTTCGCTTTTAGCTCCACGCTTGGAAGCAATACTTTAAACACAGCGATAATACAAATTGCGAGTGAACACAGCGCAGAATTGATAATCACAAAAGAAGCGTTAAAAAAAAATAACAAATATGCCAACATGATAGTCAAACAACAGTGATAATGTGTGAAGAATAAAACAGCGTGTAATTATACTGCGCCTTTGCCACATTGGAATATGCGTGGGAATGGTCAGATTTGTTACCTCAACCAATATTTGCACCACTCATTCGACAATAAGGAGATAACGAATGAAACCAAGGCTAATTCTCTTGCCTTTGGCCTTTGTCGTCAGTTCTGCTCAGGCTCAACTCGCTGAAACCGCAGGTTTTGGCGGTGAAATTTCGCTGAATGCCGGATTTGTATCATCAGAATCCAACTTCAATACGGAAAATAGTAACACCATCGATTCTCTCGATAAGCGCGCCGATAGTGACAGTTCCGTTATCGCTGCGCCGCTAGGAAGCATTACTTACACTTTTGGTAACCGACTCAATCACCAAGTGTACGCGGGTACTACACGTTCCGATGTCGCGGTTGGTACACTCGCTTTTCAGCTGGGCTATCAACACGAGTTGCCATCTGGCACCGTGCTCGATGTTTCCTATCTGCCGACGGTACTTAAAGGCGAAACTTGGCGTAACCCATATCAAGTCGGAATCGCCCGTCAAGAAACGGATGTGGACGGCAATGCCTATCGCTTTCAAATCAAAGGATTGATTGATAAAAACTTCAACCTTGATCTCGCTTATGCTGATAAAGACATTGAACAAGAAGAAGTAACGGACCGTTCACTCGCTCGCGATGCGAGCCTTTACTACGTTAAAGGTGACTATCGGATTTCACTTAATCAAACATCCATGTTGCAACCGGCGTTTACCTACATTAATCAAGATGCCGACGGTAATGCGGAATCATTTGATTCGTACGGGTTTGACATCAGTTGGTTTAAATTTATCAATCGTCATCGGTTGGCCCTCACCGCAGGTTATGCATGGAAAGACTATCAAGCCACTAGCCAAACTTTTGCTAAAACACGAAATGACGACACCGTCAGCCTATTTGCAGCCTATGAATATCAAAACGTATTTGATTGGCAAAACTGGTCGTTCATCTCTTTAGCCGGCTACAGCCAAACGGACTCAAATATCACGTTCTATGATGAGAAAGAGTACCTGTTGTCTCTTGGTCTCAACTACACCTTCTAACGTCCTTCATCGCAACAAGGCACTTACAACACTTGTTGCGGTGATATTTGCACGTCTCTATACCGCTTGCGCCGTGAGTTGTTTCAGTAAGCGATCCATCGCTCGATACCCAAGCGCCTCGGCTAAGTGCGCTCGTTCAATCTGCTCCGCCCCATCAAGATCTGCTATCGTTCGTGCTACTTTGATAATGCGATGATACGCGCGAATCGAAAGCCCCAAACGATGTAAAGCGGTTTCAAGAAACTCCGCATCACTTTTGTGTAAGGGGCAAAACGCCTCGATTTCTCGACTGCCTAACAGTGCATTTACCTTACCGCTGCGGTTCAACATATTGGTACGCGCATGATTCACACGTTCTTTAACGATAGCGGTCGGCTCACCGCGATCACCACCTTCTGCTAATGTCCCTTTGGGCAGAGCAGGGATTTCTAAAGACATATCAAAGCGATCTAACAGCGGTCCAGATAATCGACCAAGGTAGCGCAAAATAGCTTGTGGGTTGGTACGGGCTTGATTACCTTCGTAATATCCTGTCGGACTTGGGTTCAGTGCACCAACTAATTGGAAGCGAGCCGGAAAACGTGTTTTACCTTGCGCCCGAGATATAATGATCTCACCAGATTCGAGCGGTTCGCGTAACGAGTCCAGCACCTTTCGGTCAAATTCGGGCATTTCGTCGAGAAACAACAAGCCGTTGTGGGCTAAAGAGATCTCCCCGGGTCTGGGTACCGAGCCACCGCCAACTAATGCCGCCATTGAACTTGAATGATGCGGAGAACGAAACGGACGCGACTTCCAATTGTGCTCATTAATTTCACTCTGCGTCAGCGACGCCACCGAAGCGGTTTCCATTGCTTCTTCGTCACTCATCTCCGGTAGTAAGTCACACAAACGCGAAGCCAACATGGTCTTTCCAGTACCTGGCGGGCCAAGGAAAAGTAAGTTGTGGTTTCCAGCGGCAGCTATCTCCAATGCGCGCTTACCTTGTTGTTGGCCAATAATATCTTGTAAGTCTCGACCATGTTTTTCGACTATTTTGCGCTTAGGCGTTTGAAAAAGATTCAGTCGATGTTGACCACAAAGCTCGGCACATACTTCCAGTAATGATTGGGCCGATTTATGTTGTTCCTTCCCCACCAGCGCCGCCTGATCGCCATTTACATGTGGGACCACTAAATGACGTTGAATCTTACTGGCTTCCAGCGCAGCAGGCAGCACACCTTTTACAGGTCTTAGACCACCAGATAGCGCTAACTCGCCAACAAATTCGTAGTTTTTAAGCTTATCTGTCGCGATTTGCTCCGAAGCGGCCAAAATCCCCAATGCGATAGGAAGATCAAAACGCCCTCCCTCTTTGGGCAAATCTGCTGGAGCTAAATTAACGGTGATCCGCTTAGCTGGAAACTGAAAATTAGAATTAATGATCGCGCTACGAACGCGATCTTTGGACTCTTTTACCGTCGTCTCTGGCAGCCCTACCAAGGTAAACCCGGGCATACCATTGCTAATATGAACTTCTACACTAACCGATGGCGCTTGCACCCCGACGCTTGCTCGACTATGAATGATTGCCAGCCCCATACGTTCCTCAATTTATTGAACACTCTGTAAACAAATGTTTTATCTAGTTGGTTATGTTATATACCGCGTCCCAATTGAGAGTTAATGTGAAAAAAGAATGACTTTTTGCTTGTCATGCAGCGGAATTGTGTGATACCACTAATGACGCAAACAATTTCGTAGAACATTACACAACATTTTTTAACGAAAAAAGAACGACAGACAGATGAACCTTTTCGCTCATATCAACGCACTGCTAGCCCTGATTATCGTGGTCATTATTGGCACCGCGCGGGGTATTGTGGGCGAAAGGTAACCACAAATTACAAAAAACCCCCGCACTGAAAAGTCCGGGGGTTTTTTTACAACTACAAGTTGTCATCTGTCTAACCCTCGGACAGTTTAACGGGAAGAATGGGAGTGCACATGAAGTGCAATAAATATGGCAATCGCTACGAGCCACAACGTAGCAAAGGAGGTTTACGATGACTGGTGCACAACTTGTCGTAGCCGCTTTAAGACAGCAAGGCATCGAAACCGTTTTTGGCTACCCTGGCGGGGCCATCATGCCAATCTACGATGCTTTGTATGACGGAGGGGTGGAGCACATCCTATGCCGTCATGAGCAAGGGGCCGCCATGGCCGCAATTGGTATGGCTCGTTCCACTCAAGACGTTGCTGTATGCATGGCAACTTCCGGCCCAGGGGCCACTAACCTTGTTACCGGCCTTGCCGACGCTTTCCTTGACTCCGTACCTCTAGTAGCCATCACAGGCCAGGTTGCTAGCTCTCATATCGGTACCGATGCATTCCAAGAAATGGATGTGATCGGAATGTCCCTAGCCTGTACTAAGCACAGCTATCTCGTGACCGAAATTGAAGACCTAGCGCCAACGCTAGCCGAAGCGTTTGAAGTGGCCAAAACGGGTCGTCCGGGTCCAGTCATTGTCGATATCGCCAAAGACGTTCAACTGGCTCAAACCCCAACAGATCTACTGCCTCCATACGTAGCGCCTGCAATCGAAGATGTCAGCGCTGAAGACATTAAGCGCGCACAAGATGTACTGGCAGCCTCAACTCGCCCAGTGTTGTATGTTGGTGGTGGCGTGCAACTCGCTAAAGCAACCGATGCAGTACGCGAATTCCTTCGCTTAAACCCAATGCCAGCAGTTAGCACACTAAAAGGCCTCGGTACCATTGAACGCCATGACCCTCACTATCTTGGTATGTTGGGCATGCACGGCACCAAAGCCGCTAACCTAGTGGTTCAAGAAGCCGATCTATTGATCGTGGTTGGCGCACGCTTTGATGACCGTGTGACGGGTAAGCTCGACACGTTTGCACCAAATGCGAAAGTGATTCACATCGACATTGATGCTGCGGAGATTCATAAACTGCGCCACGCCAACGCACCATTGCGTGGCGACATCAACACCATTCTTCCTCAGCTAGAGCTGACTCAAGATATCTCACCGTGGGTACATCACAGTGAAAGTCTGCGTAGCGGCTTTAAGTGGCGTTACGACCACCCGGGCGAGTTAATCTACGCACCGCTATTGCTTAAACAACTGTCAGACATGATGCCAGACAGCTCAATTGTCTCGACTGATGTAGGTCAGCACCAGATGTGGGCAGCGCAACATATCCAGCCACGCGAACCACAAAATTTCATCACTTCTGCTGGCCTTGGCACCATGGGCTTTGGCTTGCCAGCAGCGATGGGTGCAGCAGTCGCACGTCCTGATGATCAGTCTATCCTTATTACAGGTGACGGTTCATTTATGATGAACGTGCAGGAATTGGGCACGCTGAAGCGTCGTCAGATTCCAGTGAAGATTGTCCTTCTTAATAACCAACGTCTTGGCATGGTTCGCCAATGGCAGTCGCTGTTTTTCGACGGTCGCCACAGTGAAACCATTCTTGATGACAACCCAGACTTCGTGATGCTTGCCAAAGCGTTCGATATCCCGGGCAAAACCATCACCAAGAAAGAAGAAGTGGAGCCAGCGCTGAAAGAGATGCTAGCGAGCGAAACTTCTTACATGCTTCACGTTTTGATTGATGAAGAAGAAAACGTGTGGCCATTGGTGCCACCTGGCGCATCAAACAGTGATATGTTGGAAAATACATAGGAGACAATCGCATGGACAGATATTTACTCGACATCAAAGCCGATGACAAACCGGTACTGTTGGAGCGCGTTCTACGTGTGATTCGTCACCGAGGCTTCGTGATCAAACAAGTCGCTGCTACGCAAAACCACGAAAGTAAAGTAGCCAGCGTCGAGATCATCGTCGACAGCGATCGACCAATCTCGTTTTTGATCAATCAAATAGAGAAGTTGTGGGACGTTCGTAAGGTTGAGGTGCTAAAAATCCGCAACGATGAACTGCCAAATCACAACTTACAACAACACGTAAGTGCATAAGGAAGGCAACAAATGGCAACGAAAACTGCAGATTTCATTTGGTTTAATGGTGAGATGGTTCCATGGGCAGAGGCGAACGTGCACGTTCTGACTCACGCAATGCACTATGGTACATCCGTGTTTGAAGGCGTGCGCTGTTACAACACACCAAAAGGCCCAATTGTCTTCCGTCACCGTGAGCATGCACAACGTTTAAAAGATTCCGCCAAGATTTACCGTTTCCCGATCCCTTTTTCTGTAGAAGAAATCATGGAAGCCACCCGCGAAACACTGCGCCAAAACAAACTCGATAGCGCTTATATTCGTCCATTAGGTTTTGTCGGTAATGTTGGTTTGGGCGTGTGCCCACCAGTTGGCACTGAAATGGATCTAATCATTGCGGCATTCCCTTGGGGCTCTTACTTAGGCGAAGAAGCGCTAGAAAAAGGTGTCGATGCGATGATCTCAAGCTGGAACCGCGCGGCACCAAACACCATCCCGACAGCAGCTAAGGCCGGCGGTAACTACCTATCTTCACTACTGGTTGGTGGTGAAGCCCGTCGTCACGGATACGACGAAGGTATCGCACTGAGCGTTGATGGTTACCTATCAGAAGGGGCTGGCGAAAACATCTTCGTTATCAAAGATGGCGTGATCACCACACCACCAGCAACCAGCGCGATTCTGCCGGGCATTACTCGTGATTCGATCATGACGATTGCACGCGATAAAGGTTATGAAATGCGTGAAGCCAATATTGCACGTGAAGCGCTTTACCTTGCCGATGAAGTCTTCATGACAGGTACTGCAGCTGAAATTGTGCCAGTGGCAACCATCGACAAAATTGAAGTGGGCACAGGTAAACGCGGCCCAATCACTAAAGAACTACAAGCAGCCTACTTTGGCCTATTTGACGGCACCACGGAAGATAAGTGGGGCTGGTTAGACTATGTGTACCCAGAACAGAAGTAAGAAGGATTTAAGAAATGCCAAAATATAGATCAGCTACCACCACACATGGTCGTAACATGGCGGGTGCACGAGCACTATGGCGTGCAACGGGTGTGAAAGAAGAAGACTTCGGTAAACCAATCATTGCCGTCGTAAACTCGTTTACTCAATTTGTTCCGGGTCACGTACACCTAAAAGACATGGGTCAGCTTGTCGCACGTGAAATCGAAAAAGCCGGCGGCATCGCAAAAGAATTCAACACCATCGCGGTTGATGATGGTATCGCAATGGGTCACGGCGGCATGCTGTATTCACTGCCATCGCGTGAGCTGATTGCAGACTCAGTAGAATACATGGTGAATGCGCATTGTGCTGATGCCATGGTATGTATCTCTAACTGTGACAAAATCACTCCGGGAATGTTGATGGCATCCATGCGTCTCAACATCCCGGTTATCTTTGTTTCTGGTGGCCCGATGGAAGCGGGTAAAACAAAGCTTTCTGATCAGATCATCAAACTAGACCTTGTTGATGCAATGATCCAAGGCGCGGATCCAAAAGTATCTGATGAGCAAAGCGAGCAGATCGAACGCAGCGCATGTCCAACCTGTGGATCGTGTTCAGGCATGTTCACGGCAAACTCGATGAACTGCCTAACAGAAGCACTGGGTCTTTCTCAGCCGGGCAACGGTTCTATGTTGGCGACTCACGCTGATCGTGAACAGCTATTCCTTAACGCGGGCAGACGCATTGTTGAACTGACTCGTCGTTACTACGAGCAAGATGACGAATCCGCGTTGCCACGCAACATCGCAACTTATGATGCCTTCGAAAATGCAATGGCACTGGATATTGCCATGGGTGGTTCAACCAACACCATTTTGCACCTGCTGGCCGCGGCGCAAGAAGGTGAAGTGGATTTCGATATGGAAGATATCGATCGCCTGTCTCGCCAAGTGCCACACCTATGTAAAGTGGCACCATCCACTCAGAAATATCACATGGAAGACGTACACCGCGCTGGTGGCGTAATGGCGATTCTTGGTGAATTGGATCGTGCAGGTCTTCTACACAATGATGCGCGCACCGTACTGGGTCTTTCAATGAAAGAGCAGTTGGCAAAATACGACATCATCCAAACGGAAGACGAAGAAGTACTTAAGTTCTACCGCGCAGGCCCTGCGGGTATTCGTACCACCCAAGCGTTTTCGCAAGATTGTCGTTGGGATCGCCTTGATGACGACCGTGCAGAAGGTTGTATTCGCGCGAAAGACAACGCCTTCAGCCAAGAAGGTGGCCTAGCCGTTCTATCAGGCAACATCGCATTGGATGGCTGTATCGTTAAGACAGCCGGTGTTGATGAAAGCATTCTTAAGTTCACTGGTCCGGCTGTGGTATTTGAAAGCCAAGAAGATGCGGTGGAAGGCATCTTAGGAGGTAAAGTGAAAGCCGGTGATGTGGTTGTTATCCGTTATGAAGGTCCAAAAGGTGGCCCAGGCATGCAAGAAATGCTTTACCCAACCACTTACCTAAAATCGATGGGCCTTGGTAAAGAATGTGCACTGCTGACTGACGGTCGTTTCTCTGGTGGTACATCAGGACTCTCTATCGGCCATGCTTCTCCTGAAGCCGCTAACGGCGGTGCTATTGGACTGGTGAAACCGGGCGATATGATCGCGATTGATATTCCGAACCGTTCAATTTCACTCGAAGTGTCTGAACAAGAACTTGCAGAGCGCCGTGCAAAACAAGATGAACTTGGCTGGAAACCTGTTGATCGTCAAAGAGAAGTTTCCTTTGCACTTAAAGCGTACGCGAGCATGGCCACCAGTGCTGACAAGGGTGCAGTACGAGACAAGTCGAAGCTAGAGGGCTAGCAATGATGGAATCTCAACCCGAAAAGAAAGTAAATCAAACTGGCGCAGACTATCTGCGCCAAATCCTCCGCGCTCCGGTGTATGAAGTCGCAACAGTAACACCACTGCAAGAAATGCCACGATTGTCTGCACGTATTGGTAATAATGTGCAAATCAAGCGCGAAGATCGCCAACCCGTGCACTCATTTAAATTACGCGGTGCGTACAACATGGTGGCAAGCCTAACTGAAGCACAAAAAGCCGCTGGTGTCATCGCTGCATCGGCAGGTAACCACGCTCAAGGCATGGCACTGTCTGGCACTAAGCTGGGAATCAAAACCACTATCGTGATGCCAAAGACCACGCCGGATATCAAAGTCGACGCCGTACGCAGCTTTGGTGGCAATGTGGTGCTGCACGGCAGCAACTTTGATGAAGCAAAAGCAGAAGCCGAACGTTTGTCAGAGCAATATGGCTATACTTTTGTGCCCCCCTTTGATCACCCACTGGTGATCGCAGGTCAAGGCACCATCGGTATGGAAATGCTGCAGCAAAATGGTCACCTTGATTACATCTTTGTTCCTGTCGGTGGCGGCGGTTTGGCCGCTGGTGTTGCGGTACTTGTGAAGCAACTCATGCCAGAAATCAAAGTGATTGCGGTCGAGCCAGAAGACTCTTCATGCCTCAAAGCGGCATTGGATGCAGGTGAACCAGTAGTATTAGACCAGGTCAGCATGTTTGCCGATGGCGTCGCTGTAAAACGCATTGGTGAAGAGACGTTTCGTCTGTGCCAAAAGTACATTGATGGCCACATTGCGGTCTCTAGTGATGAAATCTGCGCAGCTGTGAAAGACATCTTTGAAGATACTCGCGCCATTGCTGAGCCTTCGGGGGCGCTTGCTCTGGCGGGGCTGAAGAAATTTGCTGAACAGAACAAGCTGAAAGACAAAAACCTAGGCACGGTACTGTCTGGCGCAAACACCAACTTCCACGGGTTACGCTACGTGTCAGAACGTTGCGAGTTAGGTGAAAAACGTGAAGGTTTATTGGCAGTGACGATCCCTGAACGCCAAGGAGCATTCTTTGAATTCTGTAACTTGATTGGCGGTCGTGCAGTTACGGAGTTTAACTATCGTTATAACGATGACGAACTCGCTAATATCTTTGTCGGTGTCCGTCTGCAAGGCGGTCAAGAAGAGTTGGAAAACATCATTCACGATCTACGTGAAGGTGGCTATCCGGTGGTTGACCTTTCTGACGATGAAATGGCGAAGCTACACGTTCGCTACATGATCGGCGGGAAGCCATCGAAGCAACTCAAAGAGCGACTCTACAGCTTTGAATTTCCAGAGTACCCAGGTGCCTTGCTGAAATTCTTAAGCACGCTTGGTACCCATTGGAATATTAGCTTGTTCAACTACCGTAACCACGGCGCAGACTACGGACGCGTTTTATGTGGTTTCGAGTTAGATGAAGGAGATTTAGCTCAGTTTTCGGCACATTTGCGCGAACTTGGCTATCAATGCAAAGACGAAACAGACAACCCGTCTTACAAGTTCTTCCTGTCATAAAACGCCACGCTCCAAACATATCAAATAAAACACCTCGCTATTGCGAGGTGTTTTTTTATGACTGTAACCAATCTTGATGTAGCTGATTAGGCGATCCTAGGTAATCCACCATCCATTGGATCAATTTATGATTATCATCTTTGCGCCAGACCAAGCAACAATGACTGAGCGGCTTATCATCTGGCATCACCTTCTCCACCAGCACACCATCATTGATCAGTGGCGTTGCAATATGACGTGGCATGTAACCCACGCCAACTCCATTTTTCAAACATTCAATTGCACTGTACCAGTTGGGTAGTAACAATCGGCGTTGTTGCGGGTAATGGCCAGTATGGCGCTTTGGCAGCACGTTCGAAGTATCATCAAGGCAGATCGCCGGAAATTGACTCACAAACTCTTCAGTAAGCACTTGTTGGCGAACACAGGGATGAGCGGGAGACATTACAAATGCCCAATCCAATACGCCCATATCTTTGACTTCAAAATCTCCACCAACGGGAACCGCAGATGTCGCGCCAACGACAATGTCGGCTCTACCTTGTGCTATGGCTTCCCAAGAGCCATTAAATACTTCCATATTGATCTGCAATTCAGCAAATTCAAACTCGCGATAAAAGTCTTCCACCAAAGGTTTGAGTTTTTCTAACTTCACCACGTTATCTAAAGTCAGCTTTAACGTGCTCTTCCATCCCTGAGCTGCTCGGCGTGTTTGTGCTTTCACCTCTTCCATTTGACGCAGCAAAGAGCGAGCCTCAGCCATAAAAAGCTCACCTGCTGGAGTTAACTCCACTTTCCTCGGTAAGCGTCGAAACAGCACCACATCTAAATCTTGCTCGACCTGCCTTACTCCATAACTGATGGCTGAAGGGACTTTATGCAGCACCTCAGCCGCAGCGGTGAAACTGCCTAAACGGGCAACCGTATCCAGCATTTCCAGAGACGCTTTAGAGAACATGATTTAACCTTTCAAAAAATTTGATTGATAACCAACAATTTTAGCGTTTTATTTTCTTAAAATCGAAAAATAGAATAATAAGGTAAATAAATCAGGGTTGGCGCCAACTGATGTTGATTAAAAAATGATTAAATAATTTGACTGGTTGAATCATGAAAATATCAAAACTACAGCTCATTTATCTGGCAGCATTATCGATGCTTGGCTTCGTTGCTACCGATATGTATCTGCCAGCATTCAAAGCGATGGAAATCGACTTTGCAACAGGCCCTGAGCAAATAGCGCTCTCTTTAACAGTATTCCTAGTTGGTATGGCGGTTGGCCAGCTAATGTGGGGATTGGCATCCGATAAATTTGGCCACCGCAATACACTCGCGGCCGGGTTAGTGCTGTTTACTATCGCGTCATTCGGTTTGGCTTTCTGTGACCAAGTATGGCAACTACTGACACTGCGCTTTATCCAAGCTATCGGTGTATGTGCACCAGCCGTGATCTGGCAAGCCATGGTCATTAAACGCTACTCAAGCAGCAGTCAGCAAATTTTCGCAACGATCATGCCGTTAGTCGCGCTATCACCAGCACTAGCACCTCAATTAGGGGTAGTGTTGGCAGATAACTTCGGCTGGCACAGTATCTTTATTACGCTAACACTAGTTGGTGTCTTCTTGGTCTTTGCGACAATGGCCCAAAAAGACGAGAAAGCAGAAATCAAACAAACCAGTATGTCTGCCGATATCAAAGCGCTGCTAAGCTCTAAAAAATACCTTGGCAACGTGTTTATGTTTGCGACGGCTTCGGCTGCATTCTTTGCTTACCTAACTGGTATGCCAGAAATCATGGCGCAACTGGGCTACGAAGCCAAAGACATTGGTCTGAGCTTTATCCCACAAACTATCGCGTTTATGGCTGGTGGTTACTTGGGTAAAGTCGGCGTTCGTAAATTTGGTGATGAAAAAGTTCTACGTCAATTGATTGGACTATTTAGTGTCGCGGCAATAATGATATTCATTGCCTCACAATGGGAACTGTCTTCTATCTGGCCAATTCTAGCGCCTTTCTGTTTAATTGCGGTAGCCAATGGTGCGCTATACCCAATCGTAGTAAACCGCGCGTTGGCAAGTGCTAAGCAAAGCCCTGCAACAGCTGCAGGCCTGCAAAACAGCTTACAAATTACTGTGAGCAGTCTATCAAGCGCATTAGTTGCTGCAATGGCAAGCCAAGCTCAAATGGTAACGGGCGTTGCAATCATCATCTGTATGGGTGGTCTTTGGATGGGTTACATCTTATCTAACCGTGAATTGTCTCAGCACTTCACGACTCCAGACAATGCTCGTGTAGTGAGTGAAGACGAACTTTAATTGTTCAGATAATAAAAAAGAGCCGCGTAATGCGGCTCTTTTTGTTTATAAGCTTTTCAACCCCCACTTCTTGGCAGTCAGCTTGAAAAAGCCTTGGGTCTTTTTCAGCTCAACCCAATGGTTGATGTAATTAATCCATACTTGATCGTCTTGCGGCAACAGCATCGCAATTGGTGTCGGTTTACGCGGAGCGGTCACTGGTACTATCGCTAGTTGTTTAAACTTGTCCACCAACGTCGCTGCTTCCACATTGGACGTCACCGATACATCGGCCCTGCGAGCTAGTAATTCTTGGAAGTCGCGCGCTGGCGCTTCAATCACAATGTGTTGAGCCAGCGGGAAAAACTCTTTCACCATTTTTTCTTGCACCGTTCCTAGTGTCGCCGCGACTTTCACATCAGGCGTATTAAAATCTGCCCAATCAGAGAATTTGGCGAGATCTTTCTTTTGCACAACAGGTACAAAGGCAAGGTAGAAATACGGTTGGCTGTATCCAGCGACTTTCGCGCGCGACATATTCAGGGACGCGCTGCCAGTAATATCGTATTTGTTGGCGGTAATGCCATTGACTAACGTCTTCCAATCCGTGGCTACATACTCTACTTTTACACCGAGATCTTTAGCAAGCTCTGTCGTTACGTCGATATCAAAGCCACGATAACTGTTAGTTGCAGGGTCTTTCATCGTCATCGGATTCCAATCTCCCGTCGTTCCAACACGGAGTACACCATTGTCTAAAATGGATTGAAGACGGCTTTCAGCATGAGCAATTTGAGTTGCAGCAAGTAAACACATTCCTAGCGCTAGTAAAATCTTTTTCATTTTTATTCCCTTAAAAATAATGACCTTATACGGTTTAATGATTAACCTTTATTAAAGCTCTATTGATAACATAGCAGCAACAATGGAAGTTTTTTAGTTAATTCAGGGAGTAAATGTGACCTTTCGAACTCTATGGCTGATTTCGCTGCTGTTGCTCACAGGTTGCTCAGATTATCAATGGGGCTGGTATGTACTCGATCCTTCTACGGAGCAAGGACTCACCAATCTGAAGTTTTTAATCGCCGGATTTAGTGACACCATCCAAGTATCACTCCTCAGTATGTTATTTGCGATGACCTTAGGTTTAATCATCGCCCTACCGGCTCTGTCGAACTCTCCCTACTTGAAGTGGATCAACCGCATTTATGTCGAGGTAGTCCGTTCAGTGCCTGTTTTAGTCTTACTACTTTGGGTGTATTACGGTATGCCAACGCTATTGGATGTTTCACTCAATCACTTTTGGGCAGGAGTCATTGCACTGACCATTGCTGAGAGTGCGTTTATGGCGGAGGTGTTTCGCGGTGGAATCCAAGCAATCAGTCGTGGCCAGCATGAAGCGGCTGAATCTTTGGGCTTAAGCTATTGGCAAAAGATGCGCTTGGTAATTCTTCCTCAAGCGTTTCGGCAAATTCTCCCGCCACTGGGCAATCAATTTGTCTACATCCTCAAGATGAGCTCTTTAGTCAGTGTTATTGGTTTAAGCGATCTCACTCGCCGTGCCAATGAGCTGGTGGTGAATGAGTACTTACCCTTAGAGATTTATACCTTCCTCGTTTTGGAGTACTTGTTGCTCATTCTATTCGTATCCCAAGCCGTTCGTTGGCTCGAAAAACGCATCGCCATTCCCAGTTACTAACGATGAAGCCTTTAGCTAGAAACAACAAAGCCGCTCTTGTTGAGCGGCTTTGACAATATAGCGACAGAACGCAGGTACTGCTTATTTCTGTTTTACAGGGCGTTGCCAGCCATTAATTTTGCGCTCTTTGACGCGAGTAATCACTAACTCGCCTTCTTCAACATCTTTTGTCAGCGTCGTGCCTGCACCGATGGTTGCGCCATCAGCGATAGTGACAGGCGCCACCAGTTGACTATCAGAACCAACAAAAACATCATTACCGATGATGGTTTTAAACTTGTTCGCACCATCGTAGTTACAAGTAATCGTACCGGCACCGATGTTCGTACGTTGACCGATTTCAGCATCACCAAGGTAAGTTAGATGGTTCGCTTTTGAGCCTTCTCCGATACGCGCATTTTTCACTTCTACGAAGTTACCCACATGGGAATCGTTACGCATCTCAGCACCAGGACGAAGGCGAGTAAATGGACCAACGGTACATTCTTCACCAACCGTTGCACCTTCAATCACACTGTAAGGGCGAACGATGGTGTTGTCGTCGATTTCACAATCTTTCAGTACACAACCCGCACCGATAACCACGTTATCACCGAGTGATACTTTACCTTCGATGATAACATTCACGTCAATTTCACAGTCCATACCGCACTGCAACTCACCACGCAAATCAAAGCGTGCTGGATCGCGTAGCATCACACCTTGCTCTAGTAGCTTCTGAGCTTGCATTGATTGGAAAGCACGCTCTAGACGAGCAAGCTGCGCGCGGTCGTTGACCCCTTCCACCTCAATGGCATTGACTGGGTGTACAGCTTCAACGGCACGACCTTCATCGTGTGCGGCTGCAATAACGTCAGTTAGGTAGTATTCGCCTTGCGCGTTGTTGTTGTTTAAGCCAGACAACCAACGCTTGAGATCCCCACCAGTCGCAACCATCACGCCAGTGTTGATCTCTTTAATTTGTTTTTGTTCTTCCGTTGCATCTTTTTGCTCAACAATCGCAACAACTGGACCATTTTTACGAATAATACGACCATAACCTGTTGGGTTATCAAGCATCACTGTAAGCAGTGCAATACCACCAGTTGGTTGAGCATCCAACAAGTTCTCGATGGTTTCAGCTGAAATTAATGGCACATCACCATAAAGCACGAGGATTTTCTCATCGTCTTCGAAGCGAGGAGATGCTTGGTCAACTGCATGGCCAGTTCCCAACTGATCCGCTTGCAGCACCCAGTTTACTGGCTCTTCAGCAAGAGTGGTTTGCATTTGATCACCACCGTGACCAAATACTAAGTGAATATTTTGTGCACCAAGACCAGTACATGTATCAATCACATGTTTTGCCATTGGCTTCCCTGCCAAAGTGTGAAGCACTTTAGGCATGTTCGAATGCATACGGGTACCTTTACCCGCAGCAAGAATCACTGCACTGAATTTCATTGAGAACCTATTGACGTTTTATGTTAATTGGCCGTTATTTTAAACAGCTCTTTTAAAATAGTTAATGGAGTAAGGTAAATTTCCAACTAAAATTAATCAAAAAGGCGACCATTTGGCCGCCTTTTGTCATGCAACGTTGCTAATTGAGCTTAGCGACGCTTTTTTGTCAGCTCGATAACTCGTAGCTGAGCAATGGCTTTAGCCAGTTCACTGGCCGCTTGTGCGAAGTCCATGTCACCATGCTGATTCTGGATTTGCTCCTCAGCGCGGCGCTTGGCTTCTTCTGCCTTCGCTGCGTCTAGTTCTTCACCACGGATAGCGGTATCAGCCAGTACAGTCGCTGTACCAGGCTGAATCTCTACCATACCACCAGAAACATAAATGATTTCTTCGTGGCCGTGCTGTTTCACAATACGCACCATACCAGGCTTGATAGCGGTCAGCAGCGGTGTGTGACCATGGAAAATACCAAGTTCACCTTCGCTACCGGTCACCTGAAACGTTTCAACACGACCAGAGAAGATTTTCTTCTCAGCGCTTACTACGTCTAGGTGAAAGGTTATTGCTGCCATATCGCCTCCTAGTTAGCCTTATAGCTTCTTCGCATTCTCAATAGCATCGTCGATGCTACCGCAGTACATGAATGCCTGCTCAGGAATGTCGTCGTATTCACCAGCTAGTAGACCTTTGAAGCCACGTAGAGTCTCTTTTAGAGGTACGTAAATACCAGGGTCACCTGTAAATACTTCTGCTACGTGGTAAGGCTGAGTTAGGAAACGCTCAATCTTACGTGCACGAGATACAACTTGCTTATCTTCTTCAGATAGCTCGTCCATACCTAGGATAGCAATGATGTCTTTCAGCTCTTTGTAGCGCTGAAGTGTCTGCTGAACGCCACGAGCAACTTCGTAGTGATCTTGACCAACTACTAGTGGATCAAGCATACGAGATGTTGAATCTAGTGGGTCGATCGCAGGGTATAGACCCATTGCAGCGATGTTACGGTTAAGTACAACCGTTGCATCCAAGTGCGCGAACGTGGTTGCTGGAGACGGGTCAGTCAAGTCATCCGCAGGTACGTATACCGCCTGTACAGACGTGATAGAACCTGATTTCGTTGACGTGATACGCTCCTGAAGTACACCCATCTCTTCTGCAAGAGTTGGCTGGTAACCTACCGCAGAAGGCATACGACCTAGCAGTGCCGATACCTCTGTACCTGCAAGTGTGTAACGGTAGATGTTGTCAATGAACAGTAGTACGTCACGACCTTCGTCACGGAAACGTTCTGCCATTGTTAGACCAGTCAGTGCAACACGTAGACGGTTACCTGGTGGCTCGTTCATCTGACCGTAAACCATTGCTACTTTAGATTCTTCAGGCTTCTCAACGTTTACAACGCCCGCTTCCTGCATCTCGTAGTAGAAATCGTTACCTTCACGAGTACGCTCACCAACACCCGCAAATACGGATAGACCTGAGTGCTGTAGTGCGATGTTGTTGATAAGTTCCATCATGTTAACGGTCTTACCAACACCTGCACCACCGAATAGACCGATTTTACCACCCTTAGCGAATGGACAAATTAGGTCGATTACTTTAACGCCCGTTTCTAGAAGTGCGATCTCGTTTGATTGTTCTTCGTAGCTTGGTGCGCTGCGGTGGATAGAGTAAACCTCTTCCGCGCCCACTTCACCACGCTCATCAATCGCGTCACCTAGGACGTTCATGATACGACCTAGAGTTTTAGTACCGACTGGTACTGAAATTGGAGCGCCAGTGTTAACCACTTCAACTCCACGACGTAAACCATCAGAGCTACCCATTACGATACAACGAACTACGCCACCGCCTAGCTGTTGTTGAACTTCAAGAACTAGACGCTCTTTTGAGTCCGTTACGTTTAGAGCGTCATATACACTAGGTACATTGCTCTGTGGGAACTCTACGTCGACTACCGCACCGATGATCTGTACGATCTTACCTGTAGCCATCGTTAATCCTCTAAACTATTTCGTTTTACCTAAGCTTAAACCGCAGCTGCACCACCAACGATTTCCGATAGTTCTTGTGTGATCGCAGCCTGACGGGCTTTGTTGTACACAAGTTCCAAATCGTCAATCAAGTTGGTTGCGTTATCCGTTGCAGCCTTCATCGCAATCATTCGAGCCGCTTGTTCACAAGCAAGGTTCTCAACCACACCTTGGTATACCTGAGACTCTACGTAACGCACTAGTAGCGTATCCAGTAGAGGTTTTGGCTCAGGCTCATAGATGTAGTCCCATGAGTGCTCACGCTGCATCTCTTCGCTGTCCGATTTAGGCAAAGGTAGCAATTGATCGATCGTTGGTTGCTGAACCATAGTATTCACAAACTTGTTGAATACTACGTATAGACGGTCCAGTTCACCTTCATCGTATTTCTTCAGCATTACGCCAACAGAACCGATTAGGTCTTCTAAGCTTGGGTTATCACCCAGGCCAGAAACCTGTGCCGCAACTTTTGCGCCACCATGTTTAAAGAAAGCTGTTGCTTTTGAGCCAACAACGGCAAGCTCAATCTCAGCACCTTTCTCTCTCCATGCTTGCATGTCTGTAACGGCTTTTTTGAACACGTTAATGTTCAAACCACCACACAGACCACGGTCTGTCGAAACGATGATGTAACCAACACGTTTAGCTTCACGCTCTTCTAGGTACGGATGACGGTACTCTAGGTTTGCGTTAGCCACATGACCGATCACTTTACGCATTGTTTCAGCGTATGGACGAGAAGCTTCCATTGCATCTTGAGAACGACGCATTTTTGAAGCTGCTACCATTTCCATCGCTTTCGTAATTTTCTGCGTGCTTTTAACACTACCGATTTTATTACGTATCTCTTTTGCGCCGGCCATCGTTACTCTCCGTTAGTTGGTGGCAGAAACTGCCACCGACCTAATTACCAAGTTTGGGTTGCTTTGAAGTCGTCAGTCAGTTTCTTCAACTGAGCTTCGATTTCATCGTTGTAAGCGCCAGACTTGTCGATCTCAGCTGCTAGTTCAGCGTATTGACCGCGAGCGTACGATAGTAGAGCCGCCTCGAAATCTAGAACTTTGTTAAGTTCTACATCATCAAGGTAACCGCGCTCTGCCGCGAAGATAGTTAGAGCTTGGTCAAATACAGACATTGGAGCGTACTGCTTCTGCTTCATTAGTTCTGTTACTTTTTGACCATGGTCTAGCTGTTTCTTCGTTGCTTCATCAAGGTCAGAAGAGAACTGAGCAAATGCTGCTAGTTCGCGGTATGCAGCTAGTGCTGTACGGATACCACCTGATAGTTTCTTGATGATTTTCGTCTGAGCTGAACCACCTACACGAGATACTGAGATACCTGGGTCAACCGCTGGACGAACACCGGCGTTGAATAGCTCAGTTTGTAGGAAGATCTGACCATCGGTAATCGAGATTACGTTAGTCGGTACGAATGCTGAAACGTCACCTGCTTGAGTTTCGATGATAGGAAGAGCAGTCAATGAACCAGTCTTACCTTTCACTTCACCGTTAGTGAAACGTTCTACGTACTCTTCGTTTACACGAGCTGCACGCTCTAGTAGACGCGAGTGTAAGTAGAATACGTCACCTGGGAATGCCTCACGGCCTGGTGGACGTTTAAGTAGTAGAGAGATCTGACGGTAAGCTACCGCTTGCTTAGATAGGTCATCGTAAACAATCAGTGCGTCTTCACCGCGATCGCGGAAGTATTCCCCCATCGCACAACCTGCGTATGGCGCTAGGTATTGCAGCGCTGCAGATTCAGAAGCTGATGCAACTACAACGATAGTGTTTTGTAGTGCGCCGTGCTCTTCTAGTTTGCGAACTACGTTAGCGATAGTCGATGCTTTCTGACCAATTGCTACGTAGATAGAGAAAATACCAGAGTCTTTCTGGTTGATGATCGCGTCGATCGCCAGTGCTGTTTTACCAATCTGACGGTCACCGATGATAAGCTCACGCTGACCACGACCGATAGGGATCATTGAGTCAACTGACTTATAACCAGTTTGCACAGGTTGGTCTACCGATTTACGGTCGATTACACCTGGTGCGATCACTTCTACAGGCGAAGTCATTTTCGCTTCGATTGGACCTTTACCATCGATAGGCTCACCTAGCGTGTTTACTACGCGGCCTAGTAGTTCTGGACCAACTGGCACTTCAAGAATGCGGCCAGTACCTGTAACTTTCATGCCTTCCTTAAGGTCAGCATATGGGCCCATTACAACCGCACCAACCGAGTCACGCTCAAGGTTAAGTGCCAGTGCATAACGGCCACCCGGTAATTCAATCATTTCACCTTGCATCACGTCCGCTAGGCCGTGGATGCGGATGATACCATCGCTTACCGATACGATAGTACCCTCGTTGCGAGCTTCACTAACAACTTCGAAAGATTCGATACGTTGTTTGATTAGATCGCTAATTTCCGTGGAATTAAGTTGCATGCTCCAATCCCCATTAAGACTGCAATGCATCGCTCAGGCGGTTCAAACGACCACGCGCTGAGTCATCGATGACTAGGTCTCCGGCTCGAATAATAACCCCACCAAGTAGGGTCTCATCTACACTGCAATTCAGCTTCACTTTGCGTTCAAGACGCTTTTCAAGTTTGCTGCCAATGTTTGCAAGTTGCTCATCAGAAAGTTCTGTTGCTGAAATGACTTCAACATCGATTTCTTTCTCATGCTCTTTCTTCAGAGTGTAAAACTCTGTGCAAACATCAGGAAGGGCCGCTAAACGACCATTCTCAGCCATCACCTTCAAAAGGTTTTGACCGTGCGTATCAACTTGTTCGCCGCAAACTGCAACAAAAATCTCTGCCATTTTATCAGCAGAAACCGAACCGGTTAGAAGTTCGTTCATTTGTTCGTTTTTGGCCACTTCAGCAGCAAAAGATAACATTTGGCCCCATTGGTCCAACTGGTCTTTCTCTAAAGCAAAGTCGAAGGCTGCTTTAGCATAGGGGCGTGCGATAGTAGTCAAATCAGACATATGCGCCCCCAGACTTAAAGTTTTGCAGTAATGTTGTCGAGAATATCTTTTTGCGCATCTTTATCGATAGAACGCTCAAGGATTTTCTCAGCACCAGCTACAGCCAGAGTAGCAACTTGTTTGCGCAGGTCATCGCGCGCACGATTGCGTTCAGCTTCAAGTTCTGCTTCTGCTTGCGCTAGGATTTTCTGGCGTTCTGCCTGAGCTTCCTCGCGAGCTTCATCAAGAATTTGAGACTTGCGCTTGTTCGCTTGTTCGATGATCTCAGTTGCTGTGCGCTTCGCTTCTTTCAATTGATCAGAAGCGTTGGCTTGTGCTAGATCCAAGTCTTTCGCAGCACGTTCTGCTGCTTGAAGGCCATCAGCAATTTTCTTCTGACGCTCTTCGATCGCTTTCATCAATGGTGGCCATACATACTTCATGCAGAACCACACAAATAGTGCAAACGAGATTGCTTGACCTAGCAGAGTTGCGTTTATGTTCACAACAGCTACCCCTCTATTTGGACTTAGTGTTAATCAGTGACAAGCGCTAATCGCTCGTCCCGAGTTAAAGGTGATTAACCTAGTTGACCAACGAATGGGTTTGCGAAAGTGAATAGTAGCGCGATTACGATACCGATCATTGGAACCGCATCAAGTAGACCCGCGATGATGAACATCTTAACTTGTAGCATAGGAGCCATTTCTGGTTGACGTGCAGCACCTTCTAGGAATTTACCACCTAGCAGTGCGAAACCAATCGCTGTACCAAGAGAAGCAAGACCGACGATAATACCTACGGCGATTGCAGAAAAGCTCAGTAAAGTTTCCATTACTATCTCCAATTTATAGTTGTTGGCTTAGTGCCCAAATAAAAAGCTTTAAAAAAATTAATGATCAGGATCTTCGTGTGCCATTGACAGGTAAACAATTGTCAACATCATGAATACGAAGGCTTGAATCGTAATAACCAAGATATGGAAGATTGCCCACGGTAGTGAACCCATCCATTGTAAGTACCATGGTAGCATTGCCGCACAAAGAATGAATACAACCTCACCCGCGAACATGTTACCGAATAGACGCATACCAAGTGATAGAGGTTTCGCCAGTAGCGATACCACTTCAATCAGCAGGTTAAACGGAATCATAAGTGGGTGATTGAATGGATGTAGTGCAAGTTCTTTTGCGAATCCACCTAGACCTTTCACTTTGATGCTGTAGTAAATCATCAATGCAAAAACGCCTAGAGCCATAGCCATGGTGATATTCACATCAGCAGACGGTACAACCTTAAGGTAAGGGATACCTAGCCAATGTTCTGCTGGGTACGGTAAGAAGTCGATAGGAACTAAGTCCATCACGTTCATCAAAAATACCCAACAAAAGATAGTCAGTGCTAAAGGCGCGATCAGTGGGTTGCGTCCATGGAACGTGTCTTTGACGTTATCGGCGACAAATTCAACGATCATTTCTACAGCACACTGAAGCTTACCCGGTACACCCGCTGTTGTTCTCTTCGCTACTTTGTAAAAAATTCCGAGGAAGATTAAACCAGTAAACCAAGAAAAAAACAGGCTATCGATATGTACGTTCCAGAAACTTGTCTCCGACCCTACTAAACCCAACTTATACAGCGATAGGTTAGAAAGGTGGTGGGCAATGTAACCGGACGATGTTAGCGCTTCACCTGGCGCAGCCATAACTCATCCTATTTTTTGTTGTTAATGAATAGCACTGGTGCACAGATATTAATACCTAGTACCAGCAAATAGGTTAGTTTGAGGGGAACAAGTTCCACCTGCATATACATGTAGGCAACATAGAACAGTGCAACCGTGATGAGAATTTTCAGTACTTCACCCGTATAGAAGGAAGCCGCGATGCGCTTGGCAGCGCGAGCCCCACTAAACATGAAAGCACACAGCGCGAATACTGCATTGGCAACAACAAAAATGCCTCCGCCAATCAGCGCTGAAAATCCCCAGTCAGGATTTATGGCTACCGCCATTCCTGCTGCCACAAAAATAACCGCGCCAGACTGGATCATTAACAATTGCCTTGCGAGCTCTCGTCCTGGTCTAGCTAACGCAGCTACCATGTATTCGTACCTCTAGTAATATCCACTTCGCACTAAACTCTCTGTGCTGGGAAATTGGCGAAAATTATACGTTCAGTTCAACGTAAAGCAATTCGATTGCATCAAAAACTTACAGTTTTGTTTACAAAACGACAACTTTCGCACAAAATTCGATTAATTAGATTAATTGACCTAAATCAATTATCTCATCTAGGCCTCAAGCTTGGCAATTAGTTGGTCCAATTTGTGAGGCTCATCAATACTTATCGTCAATTTCGCTTTTCCGTTTGCAGAACGGGTCAGAGAAACTTTTGCATCAAGCAGCTGACTCAATTTATGCGACATTTGCTCAGCTTCGGTATCTTCTTGTTGCCCTTTTTGCTCATTTTGTGGGGCTAAGCACTTTTTTACTAACTGTTCGGTTTGGCGAACAGTCATTTGCTTTTTCGCGACTTGTTGAGCAACCTCAACCTGCTGCTCACCCTGCAAGGCCAATAACGCTCGCGCATGACCCATTTCTAGCAATTTATCCGCAACCAAGCTTTTCACATTGGACTCAAGCTGATTTAAACGTAACAAGTTACTGACTGTCGTTCTCGACTTACCAATCACTTCCGCGACTTGTTGATGCGTAAGCGTAAATTCGTCTTGTAAGCGCTCAAGCGCTTGTGCTTCTTCAATCACATTCAAGTCTTCGCGTTGAATGTTCTCAATCAACGCCATGGCAATCGCCGCGCGATCTTCGACTTTCTTCACCAAACACGGCACGCGTTTTAAACCAGCCTGCCTTGCCGCACGCCAGCGGCGCTCACCTGCGATGATCTCAAACTGGCCGCTTTCAACCTGGCGAACCACGATTGGCTGAATAATGCCTTGTGACTGAATCGAAGCCGCTAATTCTTCTAGCGCTTCAGGCGCCATATCTTTACGCGGTTGGTATACGCCCGGTTGCAATTGACCAATCGCTAAGTCGGTTAACTCACCGTCTGCCGATAATTCTTGGCTATGCGATGCAATATGCTGTTTTTCACGAGCAAACGAACTGGTCGACAATAACGCATCCAGTCCTTTTCCGAGACCACGCTTAGACATGGGGTTGAATTCCTTAGGTTAGAGTTAAACTGGGATTTCTTCGCGGCGGAGCATTTCGCCCGCTAGAGCAAGATACGCTTTGGCCCCTGCAGAGTACTTATCGTAGTACATCGCTGGTTTACCGTGACTTGGCGCTTCGGCCAAACGCACATTACGCGGAATGACGGTACGGTAAACTTTATTGCCAAAGTGTTTTTTAAGTTGATCGGACACTTCATTCGATAGGCGGTTGCGCGGGTCGTACATAGTACGCAGTAAACCTTCGATTTTGAGGTTTTCATTAACCACAGCCGCTAACTTGCTGATTGTGTCCATAAGAGCAGTTAAACCTTCTAACGCAAAGTATTCACATTGCATCGGCACCAGCACAGAATCAGCTGCCGCCATCGCATTGATTGTAAGAAGGTTTAGAGAAGGAGGACAATCAATAAAGATGAAATCATAGTTATCGCGAACTGACGACAATGCATTTTTTAAACGCACTTCGCGAGCGAACACTTCCATCAATTTGATCTCTGCCGCGGTTACGTCACCGTTCGCCGCGATCAAATCATACTTCCCTGTGGTTTGGGTACATACGACTTGATCGAACGGTGTATCTTCGACCAAAAGATCGTATGCGGTGGCATCGACCATATACTTATCCACGCCACTGGCCATCGTAGCATTGCCTTGCGGGTCGAGATCGATCACCAAAACCTTGCGCTTTGTTGCCGCCATCGAAGCCGCTAAGTTAATGCACGTTGTTGTTTTGCCGACCCCACCTTTCTGGTTGGCGATTGCTACAATTTTACCCACGATTACCTCGCTAATTTTCCTTGCGCGATAAGATTACTAGATGACGATCACCTTCCAACTCAGGAACAGCTAAAGATATGATCTCTGTCACACAGCACCATTCAGGAAGCTGATCCATTTCATCTTTAGGGTGCTGTCCTTTCAGCGCTAGAAACACCCCATGCTCTTGTTTCGGCAAATGGTGGCACCATTCCACCATGTCTGTCATTGAAGCAAAAGCTCGACTCAAAACGCCATCAAATTTTTCTTCAGGTTGGAATTCTTCTACGCGACTTTGAATTGGTGTCACGTTTTTCAGCCCTAATGTGTGCACGACTTGCTTGATAAAACGGATGCGTTTGCCAAGACTGTCGAGCAAGAAGAAGGTCTTCTCAGGGTTCATGATTGCCAAAGGTATGCCCGGTAAGCCCGGACCAGTACCAACATCAATAAAGCGCTCACCGGGCAGGTGTGTGCTCACCACGATGCTATCAAGAATATGTTTCACTAACATATCAAGCGGATCGCGCACCGACGTTAAGTTGTACGCTTTGTTCCACTTGTCGAGCAGTTCGACGTAACCGACCAATTGCTCTCTTTGTTGCTCTGACACTTCTAAATCGGTTTTCGCGATCAGTGAATCCAGTTTTGTTCGCAATGCGCTCATTTTATTCTTCCTCACCTTTCTTCAGCAAACCATGCTTTTTCAAGTGAACAAGAAGAATAGAGATTGCTGCAGGCGTAATACCAGAAATGCGCGATGCAATACCGATGCTCTCTGGTTTGGCCTCACTCAATTTAGCAACGACTTCGTTTGATAAACCTTTTACATCGCGGTAATCCAAATCAGCAGGTAACTTGGTATTTTCGTGACGCAATGATTTTTCGATCTCTTCCTGCTGACGCTTGATGTAACCATCGTATTTTACTTGAATTTCAACTTGCTCCGCCGCTTGCTGATCTTCAAGTGCAGGAGCAAACGCTTCAAGTTGCGTCAGTTGCGAATAAGTGATCTCTGGACGACGCAGAAGATCCTCACCACTCGCTTCACGTGCCATTGGGGTTTTCAGCAGCTTGTTCAGCTCATCAACGCCTTCTGATTTCGGATTCATCCACGTTGATTTCAAACGCTGACGTTCCGTTTCCATGTTATTGAGTTTCTCGTTAAAGCGAGCCCAACGAACATCGTCAATCAAGCCTAACTCGCGTGCTTTTTCCGTTAAACGTAAATCGGCGTTATCTTCACGTAGCAACAAGCGGTATTCCGCACGAGAAGTGAACATGCGGTACGGTTCTTTGGTACCCATGGTCGATAAATCATCAATCAATACGCCCATGTAAGCTTGGTCACGACGTGGGCTCCAGCCTTCTTTGTCTTGGCTGTACAAGCTTGCGTTTAGACCGGCCATCAAGCCTTGCGCTGCGGCTTCTTCGTAGCCAGTCGTACCATTTATCTGACCAGCAAAGAACAGACCATGAATAAACTTGGTTTCGTACGTTTGCTTCAAATCACGTGGATCGAAGAAATCGTATTCAATCGCATAACCAGGACGAACGATATGCGCATTTTCAAAACCTTTCATTGAGCGAACGATTTGTACTTGCACATCAAATGGCAAGCTAGTCGAGATACCGTTAGGGTATAGCTCGTGCGTCGTTAAACCTTCTGGCTCAATGAAGATTTGGTGGCTATTTTTATCCGCAAAACGCATCACTTTGTCTTCAATCGACGGGCAGTAACGCGGACCAATGCCTTCAATCACACCCGCGTACATCGGACTGCGATCCAAGTTGCTACGGATCACGTCGTGCGTTTGCTCATTGGTGTGCGTAATAAAACATGGGATCTGACGCGGGTGTTGTTCGCGTTTACCCATGAATGAAAATACAGGGGTAGGGTTATCACCGTGCTGAGCTTCAAGCACTGAAAAATCAACGGTGCGAGCATCAATGCGCGGTGGGGTACCCGTTTTTAAACGATCCACACGGAATGGCAGTTCACGTAATCGATCCGCTAATGCGATCGACGGTGGATCTCCTGCACGTCCGCCTGAAGAGCTCTCCATGCCAATGTGGATCTTACCACCAAGAAACGTACCTACCGTTAGTACGACGGCTTTCGCATGGAAGCGAAGTCCCATTTGAGTCACCACGCCAACCGCGCGGTCTTGCTCAACAATCAGATCATCCACTGACTGCTGGAACAGCGTTAAGTTAGGTGCATTTTCTAATGCGTTACGGACGTACGCTTTGTACAGAGCACGATCCGCTTGAGCTCGAGTCGCTCGAACTGCAGGACCTTTGGAGGCATTTAGTGTACGGAATTGAATACCTGCATGGTCGATGGCTTCAGCCATCAAACCGCCCATAGCATCCACTTCTTTTACTAAGTGACCTTTACCAATACCACCAATCGCCGGGTTACAAGACATCTGGCCTAATGTATCGATGTTATGGGTAAGGAGAAGCGTTTTTTGTCCTGTGCGTGCAGATGCGAGCGCGGCTTCCGTTCCTGCGTGTCCGCCACCGACAACAATGACGTCAAAGTTTTCGTGATAAAGCATGAACTGACCTCAGGTATTCAAAGGGATTTAATGGACAGATAAAGGAGCCGTATTTTACCTGCTTTATGCCACAGAGAAAAACGTTTTCTCGTTTTATCCGTTTTAAGCTTCAAGATAAATATATATAAGATCTATATATATGATCTTTTATTAGATCTACTATTAGGATCGACCGTTTCTGTGGATAACCTAAAAATGATCAACAAGATCATGGATCTTCTTTGGATCATATCTTGTGATCATGATTGGATCAGATCGAGGATTACCTGGGATCAAAAGTGGTAGTTATACACAGGGGGTAAAATTGATCAAAGTTGTTATTGGGA
Organism: Vibrio sp. T9; assembly: GCF_003123985.1. NCBI lineage: Bacteria > Pseudomonadati > Pseudomonadota > Gammaproteobacteria > Vibrionales > Vibrionaceae > Vibrio > Vibrio sp. T9. Next base: position 33,504 of record NZ_NIGY01000015.1, on the reverse strand, counting down.
TAACTAAAGGAAAATCACTGGATCTTATCGTAGTTATCCACAGCTCGTTTGATTGGTTTTTGAGCAGTTAAACAAAATAATTTGACGGGAGTTATTCACATTGGGGAAAACAGAGCCGAATTTCGACTCTGTTGAAGGGAAAGCGGAGAGCTTAAAAGCGTTCGATATTCTCTTTTAACCATGCCTCAGCTGCGTCTTCGGGTACTGCATGGCTCAGTACATCAATCTTAAGACAATCAGCGAGCGGTGTGGCACCAATGTCCTCTAGTAAATCATAAGCGTGTTGACCAGCGGCGCAGAACGTATCATAGCTTGAATCACCAATCGCAATCACTGCGAACTTTACGTCGGTCATTTTCGGCGGGGTATTTTGTAATGCCGCGATAAAAGGTTGAATATTATCAGGGTACTCACCAGCCCCATGGGTTGAGGTGATCACCAACCACGTTCCTTGATTTTCGATCTCATCAAGAGATGGCTGATTGTGGATCGTTGTTTCAAATCCATTCTCGTTGAGTAGATCACTCAGGTGATCCCCTACGTATTCTGCGCCACCTAGCGTGCTGCCTGTAATAATGTGGATCATACTTCTTCCTTATTGAATGCGACGGCTAAAGCTCATGGATGGCTTGCCGTACAAAAAGAAACGCGGTGTGAGTTAAGCTCAGCACCGCGCGTTCGATTATTTACTTACCGATACAGAATGAAGAGAAGATTCGGCCCAGTAAGTCGTCAGAACTGAACTCGCCGGTAATCTCGTTGAGATGCTGTTGGGTGATGCGCAGCTCTTCTGCCAATATCTCACCAGCCATATAGCCTTCAAGCTGTTCTTGGCCTATTTGAAGGTGCTGTGCGGCGCGTTCCAACGCATCGAGGTGACGGCGACGAGCCATAAAGCCACCCTCACTGTTGCCAGAGAAGCCCATGCATTCTTTGAGGTGTTCACGCAGAGCTTCAACTCCTGCACCAGTTTTCGCTGACAAGCGGATGAGGGTAGGGTTATTGACGTGGCAGATCCCCATTTCTTCACCCGTTTGATCCGCTTTGTTTCGGATCACGGTTATGCCGATATTGTCGGGTAGGCGATCTACAAAGTCTGGCCAGATATCTTTTGGATCGGTGGCATCGGTTGTGGTGCCATCTACCATGAACAAGACGCGGTCTGCTTGAGCGATTTCATCCCACGCGCGTTCGATACCGATTTTCTCGACTTCGTCGGAGGCATCACGCAGACCTGCTGTATCAATGATGTGCAGTGGCATACCATCAATGTGGATATGCTCACGCAGTACGTCACGTGTCGTACCTGCGATGTCGGTTACGATTGCAGACTCTTTGCCTGATAGTGCGTTCAGTAGGCTTGATTTGCCCGCATTTGGACGACCAGCAATCACGACTTTCATCCCTTCACGCATGATTGCGCCTTGGTTGGCTTCTTTGCGCACCGCATCTAGGTTATCGATGATGGCTTGTAGGTCACCAGCCACTTTGCCGTCGGCCAGAAAGTCGATCTCTTCTTCTGGGAAGTCGATGGCTGCCTCAACATAGATACGCAAATGAATCAGCGACTCAACTAAGGTATTAATGCGCCCTGAAAAGGCGCCCTGTAAGGATTGCAGCGCCGATTTTGCTGCTTCTTCAGAACTTGCATCAATGAGGTCTGCAATTGCTTCTGCTTGAGCGAGGTCGAGTTTATCGTTCAGGAACGCGCGTTCAGAGAACTCACCAGGGCGAGCTGCTCGAATACCATCAATACCTAGAATGCGTTTTATCAGCATATCCATCACGACGGGGCCGCCATGGCCTTGCAGCTCAAGTACGTCTTCACCTGTAAATGAGTGCGGGTTAGGGAAGTACAGAGCGATGCCCTGATCAAGCACAGTGCCATCTTCTGACTTAAACGGCAGGTACTCTGCATAGCGGGGCTTTAGTGTCTTACCCGTGACTTCTAACGCCACTTGGTTGGCTTTAGGGCCTGATACTCGAATAATACCGACACCGCCACGACCAGGCGCGGTCGCTTGAGCGACAATCGTATCTGTAGTCATAATTTTGCCTTTTGAGCTGGGCTCAAATTGAGCCATAACTTTAGTTAGCTGAATTGTAATCAGCCAAAAACAAAAAGGCGACCTTTTGGCCGCCTTTCTCAATCATTTCCTAAAAGGTTACTTGCTGTGTAAGCCTTTTTTCTCTAACCCTTTGTAGATCAGAGTTTGCTGGATAAGCGTTACGATGTTCGACACCAACCAGTACAGAACGAGACCTGATGGGAAGAACAAGAAGAAGAAGGTAAACATAACCGGCATAAAGGTCATGATCTTCTGCTGCATTGGATCCGTTACCGTTGTCGGGCTCATCTTCTGGATTAGGAACATAGACGCACCCATCAATAGCGGCAGGATGTAGTAAGGGTCCTGCGCTGACAAGTCATGAATCCAACCGAAGAATGGTGAGTGACGAAGCTCTACCGATTCCATTAGCGCCCAGTATAGTGCGATGAAAATAGGCATCTGTAGGATAAGAGGTAAACAGCCACCTAGTGGGTTTACTTTCTCTTTCTTGTACAGTTCCATCATTTCTTGGCTCATACGCTGACGGTCATCACCGATGCGCTCACGCATAGCTTGCAGCTTAGGCTGAAGCATACGCATTTTCGCCATAGACGTGTATTGCGCTTTCGTTAGTGGGTACATTGCACCACGAACGATGAAGGTCAGACAGATGATTGCCACACCCCAGTTACCAACAAAGCTCTGGATGAATGAAAGCAACATATGAAGAGGCTTCGCAATGAACCATAACCAGCCGTAGTCCACTACTAGGTCTAGGTTAGGTGCCACTTCTGCCATTTCATCTTGCAGTTTTGGACCAACCCAAAGTGTTGCTTCAAACTTAGCCTGATCGCCTGTTGCGATAGTTTTGTTCGGCATACGAACGCCGATGTCGCCTAGGTTGCCAATTACACGAGTGTATAGGTTGGTACCTGGTTCGTTACGTGGGATCCAAGCTGCGGCAAAGTAGTGCTGAATCATTGCCGCCCAACCTTGGCCATCGGCTAGGTTAAGAGACAGGTTGCGATCCTGCATATCATCAAAGCTGTACTTCTTGTAACGCGTATCTTCTGTTGAGTATGCGCCACCACGGTAAGTAGGCATTGTGATGCTACCACCATCGTCCATTAGGTTTTGACGTAGGTGAGCGTACATACCAAATGTTGCGTTATTGCCTGAGTTGTTCACTACATCGTATTCAACATTAAGCGCGTAGCTGCCGCGTTTAAAGATGTAAGTTTTGGTGTATTCGATGCCGTTTGCAGTGAATGTCATCGGAACGCGAAGTTCATCTTGACCGTCAGCTAGAGTGAAGCTGTCTGCACTTACGTTGTAGTGAGGGCGATTTGTGCTGCTCAAGTCGATACCTTGAGGACCCACTAGACCGCTTTGAGCGATAAATTGGTGACCTTGAGCGTCTTTAAGCAGAACAAAAGAATCTGATGAATCTAACTCAGCAGAGTATTCGTTAAGGTTGGCATGTACCACATCGCCACCAACGGTGTCGATCGACAGAGTTAAAACATCAGTCGTTACTGTGATAGTTTTTGCAGAAGCTTGCTGTTGACCTGGAACTGGGTCAAGTTCATCAGCAAAAGATGGTGCAGGTAGAGTGCTGCTTGATTGAGCCTGTTCAACTGCTTGAGGTTCTGGATTCTTTGCAACTTGCCATTGTTGAAACAGCAAAAAAGAAACCAGGGCCAAACCGATGAGCAGGATATTACGTTGAGAATCCATCGTTAGTTATCTCTGTCTTGTTTTTGGACTGGTGGAACGGGGTCATACCCCCCTTCATTCAAAGGGTGGCATTTTAATAGACGTTTGCCTGATAACCAACATCCTTTTACAAAACCGTGAGCTCTCAAAGCTTCTAGCGCGTAAGTGGAACAGGTTGGTGTGAACCGGCAACGAGGACCAATCAAAGGGCTGATAAACCAGCGATACAGATAAACGAGCCCAATGGCTATCCACGTGAAGGGCGAGACAGGCGTTGCCATAGCTTATCAAACAACTTAAAAATTTCCTCATTGCTTAAATCTTGCGCGCTTTTCTTCGCAATCACAACAAAATCTTTGTTTGGAAGCTGATGTTGATTGTTACGAAAGCTTTCACGAGCCAAACGCTTAAATCGGTTACGACCGACAGCCGTTTTGATTTGCTTTTTTGGAACCGCTAAACCTAATCGTGGATGAGAAAGTTTGTTATTGCGAGCAATGATGGTGAAATGAGGCGAGCCAGCTCGATGAGCTTGCTGGAAGACGTTTTGATAATGCTCGGGAGTTAACAAACGTAACTCCCGATTAAACGCGTACGTGTTCAAAATAAACTAGCGATTATTTTGATAGGCGCGCACGGCCTTTTGCACGACGTGCGTTGATAACTTTACGACCGTTCTTAGTTGCCATGCGAGCACGGAAGCCGTGAGTACGCTTGCGCTTTAGAACTGTAGGTTGAAAAGTGCGTTTCATGATAATTACCTTTACTGATCAGTAGTTTTAGGTTCTTGTTAAACCCGGCGTGGGTATTTGCTTTCTTATATAAAGAAGCTCTTTATATAGAGAAGGACAACCGACGCCTCTCAACAAAGAGGCGGAATTGTAATCACACTCACATAATGTGTCAATGACTCAATGAGTACGAAATTCCGGCCGGGCGATTATACGTAGTGTGAGTAAAATCTCAAGGATCAATCGATCCTGATGCTTGATCGTTACTCTATTCCTACTTGGTTAAGGAATTTTTTCAAACGAGGATCTTGTGGATTATCGAAGATATCCTGTGGAGAACCTTGCTCTACGATATTGCCTTCCGCCATGAAGATCACTCTATCAGCGACTTCTTTCGCGAATTGCATCTCGTGCGTCACCACCAGCATGGTTTGATGCTGATTAGCTAACTTCTTCATTAATGAGAGAACTTCTCCAACCCATTCAGGATCCAACGCAGAAGTTGGTTCGTCAAATAACAGCAGTTCTGGTTGCAGCGCCATCGCTCGGCCGATACCCACACGTTGTTGTTGGCCGCCAGACAATGCCGCTGGATAACTATCGCCTTTATCCCCAAGGCCGATGTCATCCAGAATTTGTTGCGCTCGTTTGAGAGCATCGGCTTTTTTCCAACCTCGAACGGTCACTAGACCTTCGGCAATGTTCTGGCGCGCATTCATATGGGCAAACAGGGCATAGTTTTGGAACACAAAGCCAGTTCGACGACGCAGCGCTAATACTTCGGCTTTTGTGTGTTTTTGAGTATCAACGGAGATGTCATCTATCGTGATACGACCTTCATCTGCTTGTTCTAGAAAGTTCACCGTACGCAGCAAGGTTGATTTACCCGTACCACTTGAGCCGATAATCACGATGATCTCACCTTGCTTAATATCGAGGTCGATGCCTTTCAGCACTTCAGTCTCACCAAAACGTTTGTGAATATTTTCTAACTTAATCATCGTACGTACGCCTTATTCAGTTTTGCTTCTGCCCAGATTTGTACGCGAGTCAGAATCACCACCACGCCCCAGTAAATAAGAGCAACCGCAAGGAAAGCTTCAAAGAAACGGAAACTTGATGAGGCTTCCATCTGTGCTTTCGCCATGATTTCGGCCACACCAAGCGTGAAGGCGAGAGACGTTGACTTGATCATATCGATGAAATAGTTCATCAATGAAGGCAGTGCGACACGCGTTGCTTGAGGTAAAATCACTCGGCGCATCGCCTGAGATGTTGTCATACCCACCGACAAGCTCGCTTCCATCTGGCTACGATCAATACCAATAATGGCGGCACGAATACTTTCCGCCATATAAGCGGCAAAGTGCAGCGTTAAACCGATCACCGCTGCTGAGAAGGCATCAATACCCACCATCAATGGGAAAATTTGTGGTAAGCCGTAATAAAGCAGGAAAAGCTGAACTAAGAGAGGGGTGCCACGGAAGAAGCTGATGTACAGTTGGCTTAATTGATCTAGAACTGGCAGTTTAAATACGCGAATATTGGCTAAAATGACGGATAAAATCAGTGAAAACACCAATCCCCATGTCGCCATTTCCATGGTAGTGCCAAGATATTTCAGCAATATCGGCAGCAGTTCCAACATGTAATTAAAGTCAAATCCCATACGGCTTACCTAAAGGCTAGAGAAAAGAAAAGGTGGAAAACAAGTTCCACCTTTACGTAAGTTTATTTTAGTCCGAGAGTGATACCACTTTGCGGCCTAAAGTACAAAGAGTTCTTATTTCGTGATGTCAGCGCCAAACCACTTCACGGAAATTTTCTCTACTGTACCATCTGCGCGCATCTCAGCCAGTGCTTTGTTTACTTCTTCTTGCAGCTTACGACCTTTCTCGTTGTCCACGAAAGGCCATGCGTTTTGAATGGTTTCAAACGGTTCGCCCGCCAATTCCAAAGGAAGACCGGTTTTCTTAATCAGCTCTAACGCAGAAAGACGATCCATTACAAATGCATCTGCACGACCGAGCGCCACGTCATGTTCGATACCTGTGTCGTACGTTTTAATGTTGATCTTGCCGTCTTTGTCGTATTGACGCAGCAGTTGCTCGAAGTTAGATCCTAGATTCACAGCAACGGTTTTGCCCGCAAGATCGTCAACACCTTTGATGCTGTCGTTGCCTTTACGCACGGTAATTTGTGCGCCATCTACAACGTAAGGGTCTGCGAATAGGTATTTGGCTTTACGCTCATCAGTCATGGTGATTTGGTTGGAGATCGTATCGATGCGACCGGTTTCTAGCAGACCAAATAAACCAGAGAAGTTAGCGGTTACGTATTCGATTTTGTAATCGTTGCGTTTGCCGATTTCATCCCACATGTCGACTTCAAAGCCTTGTAGCTTATCTTGCTTTACAAAAGTAAACGGGAAGTAGCGACCTGACATACCAACTTTGACTTCAGTAGCGGCTTGTACGGTTGCTGCCGACAGTGCAATGGCTGCAACGGCAACCTTAATCCAGTTTTTCATAATACATCTCCATAATTTTATGGTTGGAAATACTACTGTTAGTTAGCTCAATTAAATAAATAACCAAGAGCAATAACCTAGACCTGTGAGTTATTAGATAATAGAAGAAGAATGTTAAATGTGACGAAAATGCGAACTGAACCAGGGGAAATGATCGACAAAATCAGCATTGGGAATAAAATAATACACAGACTTATCACCAATCGCTCGATCTTGTGAATTTTGCCCAATTGTGGATCGTTGTGTGGGCAAATTTGGGGCAAGGTGTGTTGATCTCATCAAGTTTGCAGAAATAATTGTGAATAACTTGGATCTTATTCACTGGATCGTCGATCAATCGCTGGCGATCTTGGTTATCAACAGGTAAAATTGCCAGTCTTTTCCGATAATTCAATTACTCAGTGGGGGCACCGTGTCATCTTCGCTTTGGCTGCAATGTTTGCAGCAGCTTCAAGAAGAGCTACCAGCTACAGAATTCAGCATGTGGGTTCGTCCGCTACAAGCGGAGCTCAATGACAATACTCTCACTCTATTTGCGCCAAACCGCTTTGTGTTGGACTGGGTGCGTGATAAGTATCTGAACAATATTACTCGCTTACTGCAGGAATACTGTGGTGGCGACATTCCTAACTTACGCTTTGAAGTGGGCAGTCGACCTGTCTCTGCTCCAAAACCAGCGCCGACACGTACGCCTGCAGATGTGGCTGCGGAGTCATCTGCACCTGCGCAATTACAGGCACGTAAGCCAGTACACAAAACCTGGGATGACGACGCTCAAGCGATTGCGGCGATCAATCACCGCTCAAACATGAACCCAAAACACAAGTTCGACAACTTTGTTGAAGGTAAGTCGAACCAACTGGGTTTGGCTGCGGCGCGTCAGGTATCGGATAACCCAGGTGCAGCTTACAACCCACTATTCCTATACGGCGGCACGGGTTTGGGTAAAACCCACTTATTGCATGCGGTGGGTAACGCGATTGTGGATAACAACCCGAACGCGAAAGTGGTCTACATGCACTCAGAGCGTTTTGTGCAAGACATGGTGAAAGCGCTGCAAAACAATGCGATTGAAGAATTCAAACGCTACTACCGCAGTGTGGATGCACTCCTTATCGATGACATCCAATTCTTTGCTAATAAAGAACGTTCGCAAGAAGAATTCTTCCATACCTTCAACGCACTATTGGAAGGTAACCAGCAGATCATCTTAACGTCTGACCGTTATCCTAAAGAGATTAATGGCGTTGAAGATCGTCTTAAATCTCGCTTTGGTTGGGGTCTTACTGTTGCGATCGAGCCGCCTGAGCTTGAAACGCGTGTGGCGATCTTGATGAAAAAAGCCGAAGATCACCAAATCCACCTTGCTGATGAAGTGGCATTCTTCATTGCCAAGCGTCTGCGTTCGAACGTTCGTGAGCTAGAAGGTGCACTGAACCGCGTTATCGCGAACGCGAACTTTACTGGCCGTCCAATCACGATTGATTTTGTGCGTGAAGCGCTGCGCGATCTGCTTGCTCTACAAGAGAAGCTGGTGACGATCGACAACATTCAAAAGACGGTTGCTGAATACTACAAGATAAAAGTGGCGGACTTGCTGTCCAAACGTCGCTCTCGTTCCGTAGCGCGTCCTCGTCAGCTGGCCATGGCGTTAGCAAAAGAGTTAACCAACCACAGCTTGCCAGAAATCGGTGATGCGTTTGGGGGCCGTGACCATACGACCGTACTTCATGCGTGTCGCAAGATTGAGCAGCTGCGTGAAGAGAGCCACGATATTAAAGAAGATTACTCTAACTTGATTCGCACCCTGTCCTCGTAATCGGTTAGAATAACGGTATTCTAAGCAAATCATTTATTGAGCTGACAGCGTAAAGAGCCAAGCATGAAATTTACCATTGAACGTAGTCATTTAATCAAACCGCTACAGCAGGTTTCGGGCGCTTTAGGTGGCCGACCAACTCTGCCAATCCTGGGTAACCTACTTCTTAAAGTAGAAGAGAACGTATTGTCGATGACGGCAACCGATCTTGAAGTAGAGTTAGTAAGCAAAGTGACGCTAGAAGGTGATTTTGAAGCGGGCAGCATTACCGTTCCTTCGCGTAAGTTTCTCGATATCTGCCGTGGTTTACCGGACGATGCGATCATCACATTTGTTTTAGAAGGTGATCGCGTACAAGTTCGCTCTGGTCGCAGCCGTTTCTCATTGGCAACGCTTCCTGCGAACGATTTCCCTAATATTGAAGACTGGCAAAGCGAAGTGGAAGTATCACTGAGCCAAGCCGATCTACGTACGCTGATCGACAAAACTCAGTTCTCGATGGCGAATCAAGACGTTCGTTACTACCTCAACGGTATGTTGTTTGAAATTGACGGTACCACGCTACGCAGCGTGGCGACGGACGGCCACCGTATGGCGGTATCGCAAACTCAGCTGGGTGCGGATTTTGCGCAGAAGCAAATCATCGTGCCACGCAAAGGTGTGCAAGAATTAGTGAAGTTGATGGACGCGCCAGAGCAACCTGTAGTACTTCAGATCGGTAGCTCCAATGTTCGTGCTGAGGTGAATAACTTTACTTTTACCTCTAAGTTGGTTGATGGTCGTTTCCCTGACTACCGCCGCGTATTGCCTCAGAGCACCAATAAGACCCTAATAGCAAGTTGTGACGAGTTGCGCCAAGCCTTCTCTCGTGCTGCGATTCTTTCCAACGAAAAATTCCGTGGCGTGCGTGTGAATCTGGCTGATACTGAAATGCGCATAACCGCGAATAACCCAGAACAAGAAGAAGCGGAAGAGATGCTTGATGTGACCTTTGAAGGTGACGCCATCGAAATCGGCTTTAACGTAAGCTATGTGCTTGATGTTCTGAACACGTTGCGTTGTGAAAATGTACGTGTGTCGATGTCGGATGCTAACGCTAGCGCATTGATTGAAAATGCCGACGATGACAGTGCCATGTACGTGGTGATGCCAATTCGTCTATAAGCCAACTGAATGCCTCTTTCTCGTCTCATCATTCAGCAGTTTCGAAACATTAAAGCCTGTGATATTGAGTTATCAGCAGGCTTTAACTTTCTTATCGGGCCGAACGGCAGCGGTAAAACCAGTGTCTTAGAAGCGGTTTACCTGCTCGGGCATGGCCGCTCATTCAAGAGTTCTCTCACCGGACGAGTGATACAAAATGAGTGTGACGAACTGTTTGTTCATGGTCGTTTTTTGAACTCGGATCAATTTGAGCTACCTATCGGCATTAATAAGCAGCGTGATGGCTCAACAGAGGTTAAAATAGGCGGTCAATCTGGACAAAAATTAGCGCAGTTGGCACAAGTTCTGCCTCTGCAGTTGATACACCCAGAAGGGTTTGATTTACTGACAGATGGCCCTAAACATCGTCGTGCGTTTATTGACTGGGGCGTGTTTCATACCGAGCCCGCTTTTTATCAAGCATGGGGAAGGTTCAAGCGCCTAAACAAGCAGCGCAACGCGTTGTTGAAAACCGCCAATAGTTATCGTGAACTCAGTTATTGGGATCAGGAAATGGCAGGGTTGGCTGAAAACATCAGCCAATGGCGAGCAAGTTACATCGAACAGATGAAAACCGTCGCAGAAACTATCTGTCAGACATTTTTGCCAGAATTTGAGATCCAATTGAAGTATTATCGTGGCTGGGATAAAGACACCCCATACCACGAGATACTAGAAAAGAATTTTGAGCGTGATCAGGCATTGGGATACACCTTTAGTGGCCCAAACAAGGCTGATTTGCGCATTAAAGTGAACGGAACGCCCGTTGAAGATGTTCTGTCACGCGGTCAATTAAAACTCATGGTGTGTGCATTGCGTGTCGCGCAAGGGCAACACCTGACAGAGATGACCGGTAAACAATGCATTTACCTAATTGACGACTTTGCGTCGGAATTAGATAGCCAACGTCGCAAGCGTCTTGCTGACTGCTTAAAAGAGACGGGCGCACAAGTATTTGTAAGCTCTATCACTGAAAGCCAAATCGCCGATATGTTGGACGACAACGGTAAATTGTTTCATGTGGAACATGGCAGGATAGAGTCAAACTAGAAGAGAGAAACTCATGTCTGAAAATTACGATTCATCGAGTATTAAGGTACTGAAGGGTCTGGATGCGGTACGTAAGCGTCCAGGAATGTACATCGGCGATACGGACGACGGCACCGGCCTTCACCACATGGTTTTCGAGGTGGTGGATAACTCAATTGATGAAGCGTTGGCAGGTCACTGTAAAGACATCGTTGTGACAATTCATGAGGATAACTCGGTTTCCGTTAGCGATGATGGTCGTGGCATTCCAACAGAAATCCACTCAGAGGAAAATGTCTCTGCAGCAGAAGTAATCATGACGGTACTTCACGCGGGTGGTAAGTTCGACGATAACTCATACAAAGTATCGGGTGGTCTTCATGGGGTAGGCGTTTCAGTGGTAAACGCGCTATCTGAGAAAGTTGAGCTGACGATTCATCGTGGTGGCCATATCCATACGCAAACCTACCGTCATGGTGAGCCTCAAGCGCCACTAGCTGTTGTGGGTGATACGGATAAAACCGGTACACAAATTCGTTTCTGGCCAAGTGCCGAGACCTTCTCTAACACTGAGTTCCACTATGACATTCTGGCGAAACGCCTGCGTGAACTGTCATTCCTGAACTCTGGTGTATCGATCAAATTGGTTGATGAGCGTGAAGCGGACAAACACGATCACTTCATGTATGAAGGTGGTATTCAAGCGTTCGTTGATCACCTAAACACCAACAAAACGCCAATCATCGAAAAAATCTTCCACTTTAACTCAGAGCGTGAAGACGGCATTTCAGTTGAAGTGGCGATGCAATGGAACGATGGTTTCCAAGAGAATATCTTCTGCTTTACCAACAATATCCCACAGCGTGATGGTGGTACTCACCTTGCTGGTTTCCGTGCTGCGCTAACACGTACATTGAACAGCTTCATGGATAAAGAAGGTTTCTCGAAGAAAGCGAAAACCGCGACTTCAGGCGACGATGCGCGTGAAGGTCTAACTGCGGTTGTTTCGGTGAAAGTGCCAGATCCTAAGTTCTCAAGCCAAACTAAAGACAAACTGGTTTCTTCTGAAGTGAAATCAGCTGTTGAGTCTGCAATGGGTGAAAAACTGTCTGAGTTCCTGATTGAGAACCCGACAGAAGCGAAGATGGTTTGTTCGAAAATCATCGATGCAGCACGTGCACGTGAAGCAGCGCGTAAAGCTCGTGAAATGACGCGCCGTAAAGGTGCACTAGACCTAGCTGGCCTTCCAGGTAAACTTGCAGACTGTCAGGAAAAAGATCCGGCACTCTCTGAACTATACATAGTGGAGGGTGATTCGGCAGGCGGCTCCGCAAAACAAGGCCGTAACCGTAAGAACCAAGCAATCCTACCGCTAAAAGGTAAGATTCTTAACGTAGAAAAAGCACGTTTCGACAAGATGCTGTCTTCGCAAGAAGTGGCTACTCTGATCACCGCACTAGGTTGTGGTATCGGTCGTGACGAGTACAACCCGGACAAGCTTCGTTACCACAACATCATCATCATGACCGATGCCGATGTCGATGGTTCGCACATCCGTACGCTACTATTGACCTTCTTCTACCGTCAAATGCCAGAGCTTATCGAGCGTGGTTACGTGTACATCGCTCAGCCACCACTTTACAAAGTGAAAAAAGGCAAACAAGAGCAGTACATCAAAGACGAAGAAGCGATGAACCAATACCAAGTATCATTGGCTCTGGATAATGCATCGCTACACGTAAACGCAGAAGCACCAGCATTGGCAGGTGAAGCACTAGAGAAGCTTGTTCAACAGTACAATGCGGGTATTAAACTGGCGGAACGTATGAGCCGTCGTTACCCAAGTGCTTTGGTAAACGAGCTGATTTACACTCCTCGTCTAACGCCTGAGCAATGCCATGACGCATCAGTTGTTGAAGCGTGGACGAAGCAGCTTATTGAGCAGCTGAATGCGAAAGAAGTGGGTGCGAGCCAATACAGCTACGAAGTTGAACAGCACGAAGAACTAGGCTTAAACTTGCCTAAGATCGTGGTTCGTACTCACGGCGTGACGCACGAACATGCAATTAGCATCGACTTCCTAAACTCGAAAGAGTACGGCAAGTTGGCTGATCTATCAGAAGCGCTGGATGGGCTTCTGGAAGAAGGTGCGTACATCAAACGTGGTGAGCGTACGATGCCAGTAGCAAGCTTTGCAGAAGCGCTTGATTGGTTGGTTAAAGAGTCAATGCGTGGTCTGAGCCGTCAGCGTTACAAAGGTCTAGGTGAGATGAACCCAGATCAGCTGTGGGAAACGACTATGGACCCAGAAACGCGTCGCATGATGCAAGTAACGATTGAGGATGCGGTAGGCGCAGACCAATTGTTCACAACACTAATGGGTGATCAAGTAGAACCTCGTCGTAACTTCATCGAAGAAAACGCGCTGAAAGTAGCGAACTTAGACGTGTAGCGACAACTTGTCTTAATAGGAAAAAGCAGCGAGAAATCGCTGCTTTTTTTTGTTTTAACCACCAACGAAAATCGCCACTTTCTGCCAAGACTTTGGTTTTTCTGGTGCTAACTGCCAATAACCTGATCAAGCTTGCCATTTTATTTCTGTTTTCTTTTTTTCTCGCCATTTTGTTCGCTTGGGCGCTTTTGCTTTCTTTTTTCTGCTCGCTATAGTGCTGAAGAGCTGATGAATAAGGAGGTTGAGAAAATGGTGATGACTTTCCTGAACTAAGCCGGAGGTGATGCACTTCCGGTTCAATGCACTGAATTTATTTGTAAGACAAGGCATTAAGAAGGAAATAATCATGTTTGAACGCTGGTTCTCGGCGTACTGTTTGGCGCTGCGAACTTGGTGGTTAACCAGTCGCTTTTTAACCTATCAATCACCACTAAGGTTGTTGTCACTCTTTGAAACTTACGAGCAACAAGCCCATTGCCGTAACCGAGCTCGTATTGCGGTTGGGGATACGGTTCGCTTAGTGGATGTTGAGCGTGCTTATCAATATCGCATGACGTTAGTCAACTCGCACAAGAGCCAACCGATGACAGGTATGCTCGCAGTCGATTCTTATTTGGGATCCCGTTTATTAGGGCGAGCTAAAAATGATGCGTTCGAAATAGAAATTTTTAATCAGCGACGCTGCTTTGTGATTACTGAAATTGTTCATCAATCGCAGCCACCAGCGCAGAAAATGCTGTGTGGCTGTCTGTTGTGTCAATAAATAGAGGTGAAGTCATGAGTAAGAAAGACAAGAAACAACCACAGTTGAGTCTGAAAGAAAAGCGTAAGTTAAAACAGGAAAATGCGGCAGAAAAGAGCGTTGTAAAAGCGCGTAAATCCTCCCGCAAGTAGAGTGCAGATTAAGCCCACCAGAAAGGTGGGCTTTTTAATACCGATCGCAAAGCGAGGGTAAACAGACCTTTCTGGGGAGATAGCGAGCGCACTTAAAATTTTTTATTTTTTCCCTTGAAAGTCATTTTTGACGACCTTATATCTAGTTGTGAAGAGGATGACTGGCTTGCTAGAGACTAGAAGACAGCCCTCTGGAATCGCTAAAACGAGATCGCTCAAAAGAGGATATGGCGTTTTAGCACACAACTTAAACCTTTAGATTTCCTATCATGTCTCCGAGCCAAATGATGGCCTGCGGAATGATAAGAATCTCTTAGCTCGGCGTTGGTTTTTGCATAAACACGCCTGTGAGATGAAGGTCATCTGAGCTAAGACTATTGCTTAATTAAGAGGATAGATTTATGCGTAACGTAGATTTCTCACCACTATACCGTAATGCAATTGGCTTTGATCGTCTGCTAAACCTGATGGAAGCGAATACAGCGAAAAATACTTCTGGCGGTTACCCTCCGTACAACATTGAGCAAAAAGACGAGCATAACTACCGTATTACTATGGCAGTTGCTGGCTTCTCTGAAGACCAACTCGATCTGACTCAAAACGAAAACATGTTGATTGTGAAGGGCGAACGCAAAGCAGAAGAAGGCAAAAACTACGTGTACCAAGGCATTGCAGAGCGCGACTTTGAACGTAAATTCCAGCTAGCGGATTACGTCAAAGTGACAGGCGCATCAATGGAAAACGGCTTATTACATATTGATTTGGTTCGTGAAATTCCAGAAGCAATGCAACCACGTAAAATTGCTATCGGCAGCAACAACCTGCTAGAAAATAACTAATCAGCAAGTAATTTGCTTATAGAGTGAGAAAGAGCGCCGGTTGGCGCTCTTTTTAATTGGAGTAGCCGAAGCGATTGCTTCGTATTACAGACCTTGCTGGTAAGCCTTTTCAACTTCTTCCGCTATAATCGCAATCCCTTTCTGCATCATCTCATCGTCTTGAACGTAGTTCATGCGTAAGCACTGATGAGCGTGGTCCCATTCGTCTTTCTGGCCAATAAAGAAGTATTCACCCGGGACTATCAATACACCAAGCGCTTTCAAGCGTTGGTACAGTTCCATTGTTGTTATTGGCAGTTCATCAAACCATAACCACAAGAAGATAGCGCCTTCCGGTTTGTGAATACGGAAGCGCTCATCGGTAATCGCTTCTTGCAGCAGTTCAACCGCACGTTGCGATTTCTGCTTGTAAAACGGCTTAATCACCTCTGAACTCAGTTTAAGCAGGTCGCCTTTAGCGATGATGTGGTTTGCCAGCGCTGGACCCACACTGCCTGGCGCTAAGCTGATGATGCCGTTCATATTGGTTAACGCTTGAGTGATTTCTTCACTCGCAATTACAATCCCACATCGCACACCCGGCAAGCCAAGTTTAGATAAGCTCATGCACAAGATGGTGTTTTCATTCCAGAATGGTTCGACATCTTCAAAAATGATGTTCGGGAATGGCAAGCCGTACGCATTGTCGATGATCAGTGGGATGTTGTTCTCGCGCGCCAATTTGTCCAGTTTACGCACTTCTTCGTCAGTTAGTACGTTTCCTGTTGGGTTGGTTGGGCGAGATGCGCAGATTGCCGCAACAGAATCGTCGACGGTGAGCTGTTCAAAATCGACGTGGTATTTAAACAATCCGTTATCTAACAGCTCGATTTCTGGGTGGTAAGAGACAAAAATATCTTCATCAATGCCAGCATCACCATAGCCGATGTACTCAGGCGCGATAGGCAGTAGCACCTTCTTATGCGAACCGTCTGGCTGTTTACCTGCGAGTAAGTTGAACAAGTAGAAGAAGCCACTTTGGCTGCCGTTAGTTAGGCTGATGTTCTTCTCTGAAATGTCCCAACCGTAAGTTTCACGGAATAACTGAGCCAGCGCTTTCACGAACGCGTCTTTACCCTGTGGCCCATCGTAGTTGGCTAGGGCGGCGACGAGTTCGCCACTGGCGAGCATTTCCTCACTGGCTTGGTGAAAGTAATCGAGCATGGCAGGAATGGCGGCTGGGTTACCTCCACCGAGCATGATGGCACCTGGTGTGCGCAGACCATCATTCAAATCGTCCATTAACTGCGTGATACCTGAATACTGATTAAATTTTTCACCAAACTTTGAGAACTGCATGCTGACTGATACCTAATTCATTGTGATTGCTTATGTGTATTGAATGCTGATGAAACATCAGCTTATAGAGTAATACTTGACCTTACCCTAATGTTATTACGACGCAAAGTGTGAATTTACTCGAAGAAGAAAAAAGTTTGTCATCAGACCAGATGATGGGGATATGAGCAGTGAATAAAAAAGGGAAGCGAAATGCTTCCCTTGCTGGTGGAGTGAATCGGCTATTCGCCAGTGTAGACGATCAGCACTTTGTCGTCGTGGTATTGGCGCTCGAACGCGTAATACCCTTCTTGATTGCGAGTGATGTGTTTGCCTTGCGCAACCGCTGGGTGGCGTTGACGGAACTCGCCGAGTTTTTGCCAATGTTGCAGCAAGTCTTCACGTTCGCCATGAATCTTATCCCATGGCATATCAGAGCGAGTACCTTGAGTAGGATCGGAGCCAGTCACGCCAAAGTCACGAGCAATCTCATCGCCGTAGTAGATTTGCACTGCACCCGGAGCCAACATCAGTGCATTTGCGGCACGTGCTTGGTCATCGAAGCTGCGGCTGCGTGCCGACCAAAACAGCTGTGTATCGTGTGAAGATAGGTAGCTCAACACGTTGAACTCAGGATCGGAGTTAATACGTTCTGCGTAGCGGCGATAATCGCTATCGAGTTGAGCGAAGCATTTCAGCGCTTTTGGTGCCACATCAGATTGGAACTCGAAGTTGATGATGGAATCGAAGCCGTTATCGAAATACGGGCTCTTCACCACGCTGTGTGCCCATACTTCACCTGTCATCCAAAATGGCAGGTCATCTAGTGCTTTGTCTGGATTGTTTTGCTTCCACTGGGCAAGCGCTTGAGTGGTGCTGGCTTTCAACTCTGCCCACGCTTCCATTTCAACGTGTTTAGCGGTGTCGACGCGGAAGCCATCAATGCCATAGTCACGTACCCAGTCGGATAACCACGTAACCAGATGCTCACGCGGGGTTTGCAGTTCATCTTGCGCATTGGTGTCTTTATTGCGGAAGAAGTTTGGTAGTCCGGTTTTCTGAGTTGATTCGGTTTTGAGATCCGGTAAGTAGTTCAAAGACATGGTGATGTCGTTGTATCCCGGCGCATCGTAATCGCCAATGTCGGTGCGAAGCCAATCTTTGCCCCACCACTTTTCCCACGCTTCGCTATCACCGTATTTGATGTAATCGTTGAAGCTGTGCCAGCTTTGTCCTGATTTTGGCTGCCAGTCGGTCCATTTTTCACCAAGGACTTCTTTGGCTTCTTGGTCATCAAGGTAAAGCTTACCAAAGCCGAATTCCTGCATGTCTGCTAATGTCGCATAACCTGTGTGGTTCATGACCACATCCCAAATCACGCGGATACCTTTCTTATGGGCAGTATCGACGAAGGTTCTGAGTTCATCTTCGGTACCCATGTTGGCATCAAGTTTGGTCCAATCTTGGTGATAGTAGCCGTGGTAGCCATAGTGCTTGAAGTCGCCTTTATCACCGCCGCCAACCCAGCCGTGGATTTGTTCCAGTGGTGAAGTTATCCAGATAGCATTCACACCAAGTGATTCGATGTAATCGAGTTTTTTCGTTAGACCCGCTAAGTCACCACCGTGGAAGGTACCAATCTCATATTTTCCGTCTTTGCTGCGACCGTAGCTGTTGTCGTTGTCTGGGTTGCCATTATAGAAGCGGTCGGTCATGACGAAGTACACCGTCGCGTTGTCCCAACTGAACGGTTTGTCGGCTTGCTGCTCAACCTCTTCTAGTAACAACAGACCTTGGCTCATTGGGCCCGGCTGCATGGTTACGCTGCCATTGGCGACTGCAGCTTGTTGTCCGGTTAAGGCATCACGAACGACAGTGCCATCACTGAAGGTTTGGGCAACGTTGATGGTTTTTGGCGTATCGGTTGCGACAGGGCAAGAGTAGGTAATATCTTGATTCTGTTTGGGTTTGAGCCTAACAGTTAGCTCGTTAGTGGTTGGGTTGAGCGTAAATTGATAGGTGTTGGCTTTGAAGATGCGCAGCGGCATTTGGACATCTGTGGCGCAATTATCCATTTTTAATGGACGATTGAATTTGATGCGGCTTTCTTCTGCCAAAGCAAAGCTACTTCCACAGCTTTGATTACTGTCGGCAATGGTAAAGGTGTAGCTGCCTTTTTCGAGTTTTTGCTCGGCGACAAGTAAGCCTTGTGAGTTTTCCTCAAAAACTGCGGTGTCATCACCAACGCTTAATACGATGGCATTTTCTGGAATCTGGCTGCAGGCGCTCAGTAGACCGATAGAGAGTGCGAGAGTTGTTTTTTTCATTGTGTCCTTCCCCCGAATAAACAGTCCAGTTATAGCAAAACTGTGCCTCTACAATCCGAGCTCTACACCAACAAGTTAAACGCGTCTCACCCTACAAATTTTAGTCTTGTTCACAAAATGAATAATAAGCTTCATCTTCATCGGTTTGAAGGCAACAAAAAAGGGAAGCATCTGCTTCCCTTTACTTATCTCTTAATCACTTCGAAGAGTAATGAATTACTTTTGAAGGACAGAGATATCTGCGACCTGTAAGAACAGGTTACGCAGGTTGTTCAGCAATGTCAGACGGTTCTTCTTAAGTGCTTCGTCGTCTGCCATTACCATTACGTTATCGAAGAATGCATCTACTGGCTCACGTAGATCTGCTAGCTTGCTTAGGGCTTCTTGGTAGTTACCGGTCGCAAATGCAGGCTCTAGTGCTTCAGTCATGACTTCAACGCTTTCTGCTAGTGCTTTCTCTGCGTCTTCTTGTAGCAATGCTAGGTCAATTTCTTCTGCTAGTTCGCCGTCGAATTTCGCTAGGATGTTACCTACACGCTTGTTCGCTGCTGCTAGAGACTCAGCTGCTTCTAGTTCACGGAAGTGAGAAACCGCTTTAACACGTTGGTCAAAGTCTGCTGGTTTAGTTGGACGACGCGCTAGTACCGCTTGAATGATGTCTACGCTGAAGCCTTCGTCTTGGTACCAAGCACGGAAACGACCAAGCATGAACTCGATAACGTCTTGTTCAACGTTGTCGTTGGTTAGGCGGTCGCCGAACAGTGACTTCGCTTTCGCAACTAGGTCAACAAGATCTAGGTTGTAGCCGTATTCAACGATGATACGCAGTACACCTAGCGATGCGCGGCGTAGTGCGAATGGATCAGAACCTTTAGGTGCTTGACCAATACCGAAGATACCGACGATAGTGTCTAGTTTGTCTGCCATTGCTACAGCTGTTGAAACGCCGTTTGATGGCAGTTCATCACCTGCGAAACGAGGCATGTATTGCTCGTTCAGTGCGACTGCAACTTCTTCTGCTTCACCGTCGTGGCGCGCGTAGTGCATACCCATCACACCTTGAGTATCCGTAAATTCGAATACCATTGAGGTCATTAGGTCACATTTTGCTAGTAGACCAGCACGCTTTGATTTCTCAACGTCAGCACCAATTTGCTCCGCAATGTAGCCAGCAAGTTCTGTGATGCGGTCGGTTTTGTCTTTGATCGTACCCAGTTGCTTTTGGAAGATCGCTTGCTCTAGTTCAGGCAGACGGTCGATAAGCGGACGCTTACGGTCTGTGTTGAAGAAGAACTCTGCGTCAGCAAGACGAGGACGAACCACTTTCTCGTTACCTTCGATTACGTAACGAGGCTCTTTTGATTCGATGTTCGATACGAAGATGAAGTTAGGTAGTAGCTTCTTGTTTTCGTCGTAAACAGGGAAGTACTTCTGGTCACCTTTCATGGTGTAAACCAACGCTTCAGAAGGCACTTTTAGAAACTCTTCTTCGAACTTCGCTGTTAGTACTACAGGCCATTCAACCAGAGACGTTACTTCTTCTACTAGGTCATCTTCTAGATCAGCGATACCGCCAACTTCGGCTGCCGCTTTTTGTGCGTCAGCTAGGATGATGGCTTTACGTGCTTCGTAATCAGCCATAACTTTACCGCGCTCTTCTAGGATTGCAGGGTATTGCTCAGCAGAATCGATAGTGAACTCTTGCTCACCCATGAAGCGGTGACCACGGATAGTGCGGTCAGAAGCGACACCAAGGATCTCGCCTTCGATTAGGTCGCTGCCCATCAGCATGGTTAGCGTCTTAACTGGACGGATAAATTGAGTCGTTTTGTTACCCCAGCGCATTGGTTTTGCGATAGGTAGGTTTGCTAGTGCTTTCGCTGCAAGTTCAACGACGATCTCAGACGTTGGCTGACCTTTCACTTCTTGTTTGAACAGTAGCCATTCACCTTTATCTGTAACCATGCGCTCTGCTTGGTCAACAGAAATACCACAACCGCGTGCCCAGCCTTGAGCCGCTTTGGTTGGGTTGCCTTCCGCGTCAAACGCTGCAGAAACCGCAGGGCCACGTTTTTCAACGATTTTGTCTGATTGGCTTTCTGCTAGTGCCGCGACTTTAAGTGCAAGACGACGAGGAGCCGCAAACCATTTCACGCCTTCGTGAGCAAGCTCAGCGCTTTTTAGTTCTGCTTCGAAGTTTGCTGCGAATGCTTCAGCTAGCGTACGAAGTTGCGTTGGTGGTAGCTCTTCTGTACCTAGCTCGATTAGAAATTCTTTTGCCATGTTCTCTACCCCTTACGCTTGTTCTTTCTTACACATTGGGAAGCCAAGAGCTTCACGCGATGCGTAGTATGCTTCTGCTACTGACTTAGTCAGATCGCGAATGCGCAGGATGTAACGCTGACGCTCAGTTACTGAGATCGCTTTACGCGCGTCTAGTAGGTTGAATGCGTGACCTGCTTTTAGGATGCGCTCGTAAGCAGGTAATGGCAGTGGCTTTTCAAGCTCAAGCAACTCTTTACACTCTTTCTCACACTGCTCGAAGAAACCAAATAGGAATTCAACGTCTGCGTGCTCGAAGTTGTAAGTCGATTGCTCTACTTCGTTTTGGTGGAAGATATCACCGTAAGTCACCTTGCTGCCGTCTGGCGCGATGTTCCAAGTTAGGTCGTAAACAGAGTCTACTTCTTGGATGTACATTGCTAGACGTTCGATACCGTAAGTGATCTCACCAGTGACTGGTTTACACTCAAGGCCGCCAACTTGTTGGAAGTAAGTAAACTGAGTCACTTCCATGCCGTTTAGCCAAACTTCCCAGCCTAGACCCCATGCGCCTAGTGTTGGGTTTTCCCAGTTGTCTTCTACGAAACGGATGTCGTGTACAAGAGGGTCAATACCAAGAACTTCAAGGGAGCCAAGGTACAACTCTTGAATATTGTCAGGCGATGGTTTTAGCGCTACTTGGAATTGGTAGTAGTGCTGAAGACGGTTAGGGTTTTCACCGTAACGGCCATCAGTAGGACGACGTGAAGGTTGTACGTAAGCTGTCGACATTGGCTCTGGGCCAAGCGCTCGTAGACAGGTCATTGGGTGAGAGGTACCCGCACCCACTTCCATATCTAGCGGTTGAACAATGGTACAACCATTTTGAGCCCAATAATCCTGCAGCGCGAGGATCATTCCCTGGAAGGTTTTGATATCGTATTTTTGCATAAGTCAGGTTCGCGCGATTCTCTTGTTACTCGTTAATTCGTCATCTATGCCGAGTTTTTCAACTCTAACAACGGCGATAAAGAGTAATTACGGTTGAATAAATTAACAATCTAGTATAACCAGATATTGAGCATGGGAGTAGAGCTAATCTTGATTAATTCGTGGGCGATTTTCTCCTTTAATGAATTTTTACCGCGTTATCTGCTGTATTTTTCTTAAAAGGGAGTTTTTGCCTGCTTTGGCTCTTGAGAAGCGCAACAAAGGTGGCTAGAATTGCGCCTGTCTTTGGGGAGTAGCTTACCTGATGAAGTTTCTGTTTCATCTGGTTCGTCCGTCAACATAATTGGTGCAAAATCACCATGGCGTTCGAGACTTGAAGCCTTTCAAGTTTAGCAAGACCTTAGACAAATCATCACGAACCGGGGTAGGGGCGTGAGGTTTGTCTTTGGTTAAATATAATAATCCCTGCCCCAATGAGCATGTCGTGAGCGTTTTAGCTATTTCAATTACTACTGTAGCGTTAGCAGAAATTGGCGATAAGACCCAATTGCTATCTCTATTACTCGCAAGTCGTTACCGCAAACCAATCCCAATTATTGCAGCAATCTTTTTGGCAACCATTGCCAACCACGCTTTGGCTGCATGGTTAGGTGTGGTTGTCGCTGACTATTTATCACCTGATATTTTAAAGTGGGTGCTGGTGGTCAGTTTTGTCGCGATGGCGGCTTGGGTGTTGATTCCTGATAAGTTGGATGATGACGAACAGATTTCAAACCGAGGTCCTTTCATTGCCAGCTTTATTGCTTTCTTTGTGGCTGAGATTGGTGATAAAACTCAGATCGCCACTTCTATCCTAGGCGCGCAATACGCGGATGCGCTGAGTTGGGTCATACTTGGCACGACCATTGGTATGTTGTTGGCTAATGTGCCTGTGGTGTTAATTGGTAAGCTTTCAGCAGACAAGATGCCCCTGGGGTTGATTCGTAAAGTCACCGCTATTTTGTTCGTGTTGTTGGCGATTGGTGCGGCCTTCTTTTAATGTTTTTAGGCGGATAACGCAGCCTGAAAATGGAAAATGTTATCCGCGAACAATCGTTAAAATGATGCAAATAATCAATAACTAGCGAATTAGTGGCGTAGCTCAAACTCTGACTTAAAATCGCTCCGTAGCGTGACGGATGACATATTAGTGTCATACTTGTCATGGTAGTTTAATGGTGTGAATGATAGCGAGAGGGCAAGTTTATGCTTACACGTTACATGGGGATGACCCCAAAGAGTCAGAGTTATTTATTCACCTTTGGTTTGGCGCTGTGCTTGTTAGCGATGGTACTGACTGATATGTGGTTGCCGATTGTGGCAGGATCGTTCGTTCTTACTGGATTAACAGTAGAGGCGTGGATTCGCGTAGCCCACATCATTCCTATGCATGAAGAGATGCGGGCAATGAAAAAACAACTCAACAAGCTCCAATCAGAAGTTCGCACACTCGAATACGATGAATAAACAAACGGCAGCCAATCGGCTGCCGTTTTTAATTCGACCAGATTATTCCAATCCTTTCTTGATCAGGTACTGATACGGAACTTGCTCCGTTTGTGCTGCAATTAATTGGTGATCCATAAAACGGCAGAAACTCGGAATGTCTCGAGTCGTGGATGGGTCATCTGCTTTGACCAGCAAAATCTCACCATCTTGCATGTTGCGAATTGTCTTCCTGACCATCATCACTGGCTCTGGGCAGCGCAGTCCTTCCGCCTCTAATGTCTTTGTTGCCAGTTCAGGATTAAAGCTCATAGTGTGATTCTCGTAACTAACTTAGCGGTGAATTCTACGTTCGTTGAAAAAATATTCAATAACCACTTGGCAAACGGAATTTTTTGTTTTACCTTAAATTAACAATTTGGTAACAACTGGCAAGGGAGAGGCAATGTTAACAGCGTTAGACAGACTTACGATTTACTCCGTACTGTGTTTTATCTCGTTTTGTGCTTTGGTACTCAGAACGCCAGCTGACACCTCTTTGATGCCTCTTGTAGGCATGATTGCCACTATTATTGGGATTTGGATCGAGATGCGCAAATGGTCAGGTGCATCTGAGCAAGAAAATTAGCGCTTTTTGCTCCGATCAGAATACTTTAATAACGCTCACCTATTTTTACCGACACTTCATTCCGACACTATCCCCATTTTTCTTGGGCTTCCCCGCTGAAAGGCGGGATTTTTTTTGTCTGAAGAGTACAATTTACCCAAACACATACAAAATAAGTGGCTAATTCGTGGAACTGGAAGACATCTATCGCCGAGATTTAAATTTACTGGTTGCGTTGCGAGTACTGATAGAAGAAAACAGTGTCAGTAAGGCGGCAACACGTCTGAATTTGAGTCAATCGGCAATGAGTCGTGTGTTAGGGCGATTACGCGATCTGCTTGGCGATCCGCTGTTTACGCGCCAAGGTCAGCACTTGATCCCAACCCAAAAAGCGCTAGAAATTGATCGCTCTTTAGGCGAGCCATTAGAGTCTTTACGTCAGTTGTTATCTCCGGTTGAGTTTGACCCATTGCAATGCGTACAGACTTTCAACATCGTGACCACAGACTATGCCATGCAAACGATCTTACCGTTCGCTTTGCCGAGAATTTACCAAGAAGCGCCAAACGTGTCTTTTAACTTCTTACCACTGCAACACGACCGTTTATCAGATCAGCTCACTTATGAAGGTGCAGACTTAGCGATTTGTCGCCCGACAGGTCCGGTGGAGCCGCTACGCAGTGAAGTGTTGGGGCGAGTGGGGGTGCTGTGTATGCTTTCAAAACAGCATCCATTAGCGGATAAAGAAATGAGCTTGGATGATTATCTGAGTCATCCACATGCCATGATCGCCATCAGTGATGGTGTTAAGGCACTGATCGAACAAGCTTTGATGGAGAAACCTAAGCGTAAAATGGTTCTGCGGGCTTATCATTTAGAAGCCGCATTGGCGATCATGGATACCTTGCCAATTATCATCACAGTGCCAGCGGACTTGGCGTATCTGGTTGCCGAGCGTTATGACTTGGTGGTGAAACCATTACCATTCCAATTTACTCCATTTGAATACTCGATGATTTGGCATGCGCGTTGCGAGCATTCTCCTGCTCAAGAATGGTTAAGAACGATTGTGCGTGAAGAATGTAGCCGTCTAATAGCTAAGCGTATCAAAGATATGGGACTAAACTGCTAACAAAAAGAGCCAGTAATACCGGCTCTTCGTCTGTTTACGCTGAGTCAGTGTTTATAGCTTGATAACTACACGACCTGTTACTTGACCGTTGGTGATGTCTTCTGCGTATTTTGGTGCTTCTGCTAGTTCTACTTCAGTACATGCTTGCTCGAAATAGCTGTCTGGTAGTAGTTCAACCAGTTTTTCCCATGCTGCGATGCGTTTCTCTGTTGGACACATTACTGAGTCCACACCTTGTAGACGAACGTTACGTAGGATGAACGGCATCACTGTAGTTGGTAGATCAAAACCACCTGCAAGACCACAAGCGGCGACTGCACTGTTGTAATCCATTTGCGCTAGTACTTTTGCTAGTACTTTGCTGCCGACGGTATCTACCGCACCTGCCCATACTTGCTTTTCAAGTGGACGTGCTGGTTCCTCAAATTCAGTACGGTCGATGATGCGGCTAGCACCTAGTTTTTCAAGTAGCGGGCCGTTTGTCTCTACACGTCCTGTCACTGCAGCAACTTTGTAGCCAAGCTGTGCTAGGAGCGTTACTGCAACCGAGCCTACGCCGCCACTTGCGCCCGTTACTAGGATTTCACCAGCTTCAGGTTTGATGCCAGCATCAAGCAGTGCTTGAACACATAGCATACCAGTGAAGCCAGCAGTACCAACCATCATTGCTTTTTTGCTGTCTAGACCTTTTGGTAGTGGCACTAGCCAATCCGCTTTTAGACGAGCACGTTGAGCCATGCCACCCCAATGGTTTTCACCCACGCCCCAGCCAGTTAAGACCACTTTGTCACCAGCTTGGTAACGCGAATCTTCAGAACTTACAACCGTACCCGCTAGATCAATGCCAGGTACCATCGGGAAGTTACGGATGATTTTACCTTTACCTGTGATCGCCAAACCATCTTTGTAATTCAACGATGAGTAATCGACTTCAACCAGAACGTCACCTTCCGGCAGTTGTGTTTCATCGATTTGCTCGATACTAGCGATAGTGCGTTTGTCTTCTTGGTTTAGAACTAGAGCATTAAACATAAGGTTCTCCGAAATTGCGTTAGCGTGACTCAGTTGCCACATACAGCAAGATATTAACTGTCTATAAGTCTATGTCTTCTCTATCTATGAATAAAATGAAAGTTACTCATTTCATGTATGCTTCGTATGCATATTTACTGTGTTTGGCGTAAAACAAAGGGCGACATCTGATGTCGCCCTTAAGTGTAATACTAAATTATTTTAGTATTTATTCATTTCATGCTGGTTGTTGAGTAGATCACTACGACCATCGTCGTTTTGAGCCTACTTCACCCCAAGCGTTAAGGCCTCTCAAATACGGTCGCTATACCCTGACCCAAACCGATACACATAGTGGCTAGACCATATTTCGCATCTTTCGCTTCCATTAGGTTGATCAACGTTGTTGAGATGCGTGAACCAGAACAGCCTAGTGGATGACCCAATGCTATCGCACCACCGTTAAGGTTGACCTTCTCATCCATAACATCAAGCAGGCCTAAGTCTTTAGCACACGGCAGAGACTGCGCTGCAAATGCTTCGTTTAGCTCAACCACATCCATGTCTTCAATTGAAAGACCGGCACGCTTGAGCGCTTTTTTCGTCGCAGGTACAGGACCGTAACCCATAATAGAAGGATCGCAGCCCGCAATGGCCATGCCTTTAATACGTGCACGAATCTTCAAGCCAAGCTCATTGGCTTTCTCTTCACTCATGATCAACATCGCTGATGCACCATCGGACAGCGCCGATGAAGTACCGGCTGTTACTGTACCGTTTGCAGGGTCGAACACTGGGCGAAGTTGAGATAGACCTTCAACGGATGTTTCAGGGCGAATCACTTCATCATAGTCGAGAGTAAACAGTGTACCGTCAGCCGCATGGCCTTCAATTGGTAGGATTTCGTTTTTAAAGCGACCCTCTACGGTTGCTGCGTGCGCACGAGCGTGAGAGCGCGCGGCAAACTCGTCTTGTTGCTCACGGCTAATGCCATGTAATTTACCAAGCATTTCAGCCGTTAAGCCCATCATGCCCGCAGCTTTTGCTACGTTCTTTGACATACCAGGGTGAAAGTCTACCCCGTGGTTCATCGGCACATGCCCCATGTGCTCAACGCCACCAATTAGGCAGATTTCAGCATCGCCAGTCATGATCGCACGTGTACCGTCATGCAGCGCTTGCATGGATGAGCCACACAAACGGTTAACCGTCACAGCGCCAATTTCAATCGGCAGGCCCGCGAGTAGCGCGGCATTACGTGCAACGTTAAAGCCTTGCTCTAGTGTTTGCTGTACACAACCCCAGTAGATGTCTTCAATCTCGCTTGGGTTCACTTGTGGGTTACGTGCAAGAATGCCTTTCATTAGACGCGCAGATAGATCTTCTGCTCGTGTATGACGGAAAGCACCACCTTTAGAGCGACCCATTGGAGTACGTAGACAATCGACTACGACAACATTTCTTGTTTGATTAGTCATTTTAGAATCCCTCCTTAGATAGAACCTTGCTGTTGTGCACCGTAAAAGCTTTCACCTTTCGCCGCCATATCAATCAGCATTTGCGGTACTTGGTACATCGCACCTAGCTCGGCGTGTTGTTTTGCCATTTCAACGTATTCAGCAATACCCACGCTGTCTAGGTAGCGGAATACGCCACCGCGGAATGGAGGGAAACCAAGACCATAAACCAATGCCATGTCTGCTTCCTGCGGAGTAGCGATGATGCCTTCTTGAAGGCACAGCACCACTTCGTTGATCATTGGAATCATCATACGTTGAATGATGGTCTCATCGTCAAAGTCATGCTTATCGGCACAAACGTCAGCAAGTACTGGTAAGATCGCTTCTGAGAAGGTTTTCTTCGGCTTACCTTTTTTATCTATGGTGTAGCTGTAGAAGCCATTACCATTTTTCTGACCATATTTGTCTGCTTCGAATAGTGCATCAATCGCATCACGACCTTGTTTACCCATACGCTCAGGGAAACCCTCTGCCATCACAGCTTGTGCGTGGTGCGCGGTATCAATGCCGACTACATCAAGCAAGTACGCCGGTCCCATCGGCCAGCCAAACTTACGCTCCATGACTTTGTCGATTTTCGTAAAGTCAGCACCATCACGAAGTAGCATGCTGAAGCCGCCAAAGTATGGGAACAATACGCGGTTAACGAAGAACCCCGGGCAGTCATTAACGACAATTGGTGATTTGCCCATTTTCGCAGCATACGCCACAACACGATTGATGGTTTCATCAGAGGTGTGCTCACCACGGATGATCTCAACAAGAGGCATACGATGCACTGGGTTGAAGAAGTGCATACCACAGAAGTTTTCTGGGCGTTTTAGTGATTTGGCCAATAGGTTGATAGGAATCGTCGAGGTGTTTGAGGTGATAACGGTGTCGTCACCGACATGGGACTCAACTTCACTCAAAACTGCTGCTTTTACTTTCGGGTTTTCAACGACAGCTTCAACAATCACATCAGAGTTTTCAATACCTGCGTAATGTAGGCTCGGTGTGATTGACGCTAAAATACCCGCCATCTTAAAGCCATCAATGCGACCGCGAGATAAGCGTTTATTCAGCAGCTTAGATGCTTCAGTCATGCCTAGGTCGAGCGACGCTTGTGCGATGTCTTTCATTAAGACAGGCACACCTTTTAGCGCTGATTGGTAAGCAATGCCGCCACCCATGATACCTGCACCTAATACGGCTGCACGTTGCGTGTCTTTACTTGCTGACTTCGCTGCTTTTTTCGCAATGCCTTTGATGTATTGATCGTTAAGGAATAGGCCAACCAGTGATTTTGCTTCTTCCGATTTAGCTAATTTCACGAAGTGCTTACGTTCAATGTCTAACGCTTCATTACGTGCAAAGCGAGCACCTTCTTCAATCGTGATAACGGCTGTCATTGGGGCAGGGTAGTGAGGGCCAGCTTTCTGTGCCACTAGACCTTTCGCCATGGTGAAGCTCATCATCGATTCTAGCTTACTCAGCGTTAGAGGAGATGTTTTCTGTGCTCGGCGTGCTTGCCAGTCAAGTTTCTCATTAATTGCAGAGTTAAGAGTTTGTAGTGCCGATTCGTATAAAGCATCAGTCTCTACAACAGCATCGAGTAAGCCAATTTTCAATGCTTCATCAGCTCGGCATGCTTTACCTTGGGTGATGATTTCCATTGCGCTGTCTGCGCCAATAACGCGAGGTAAGCGTACACAACCACCAAAGCCCGGCATGATTCCCAGTTTCGTTTCTGGTAGGCCGATGCTGGTGGTTTTGTCACCAATACGCATGTCTGTTGCTAGCACACATTCACAACCGCCACCAAGAGCGTGGCCTTTGATCACCGAGATGGTCGGAACGGGTAAGTCTTCTAATTTGTTAAAGATGCTGTTAGCAAATTGCAGCCATTGGTCGAGCTCGGCATCCGTTTTAGCAAACAGACCTAAAAACTCGGTAATGTCTGCGCCTACAATGAATGCGTCTTTATCTGAAGTGAGCAACAACCCCTTGAGGCCTTGATGGGCAATGAGCGCATCAAGAGCTTTATCTAGCGATTCCAATGTCGCTAGGTCGAGTTTGTTGACGGATTTTGGAGAGCAGAAGCTTAGCTCTGCAATACCATCTTGTATTTCCTTTACCTGTAGGGTTTCGGCTTGGTAAATCATTGTCTATCTCCATGACATACAATCGTGGATTGTCTGTATACCTATTTCAACGACGCCGTGTACCTCGGCAAATAGGTATCGAGGAAGTCGTTTTATTTTTGTTCTGGTTTGACCAGTAAAGTTAGTTTGGATCGTGGATTGTCTAATTTCAATACATTTTTTAAACAAGTGTTTAACATTGTGCGCTGTGGCAGATCTTATGCGACGGGTAAATCACACTCGTGATAGACTTCAGGCAAATAGACCTGAATCCATAATCCTATGAATGACAAGCCTTATCTGATTCCAGCAGAGCCCGCTCAATTTGAAGAAGAAATTAAAAAGAGCGTCTTCATTACTTATTTGGCACACACGCCAAGTATCGAAGCAGCAAAAGCATTTGTTGATCAAATCAAAGCTAAACACGCTGATGCCAGACATAACTGTTGGGGCTTTGTTGCTGGCCGCCCGGAAGATTCAATGAAATGGGGCTTTAGTGATGATGGGGAGCCATCCGGAACTGCAGGCAAACCGATCCTGGCGCAGCTGTCTGGATCTGGGGTGGGGGAGATCACGGCAGTGGTCACGCGATACTCTGGTGGAATCAAGTTAGGTACAGGCGGCTTGGTTAAAGCGTATGGGGGTGGGGTACAACAAGCGCTCAAGCTGCTTCAAACTATTGAGAAAAAAATAACCACAAAGCTCAGACTAACGTTAGACTATGGGTTTATGCCGATCGCACAGTCAATCATGCCGCAATTTGGTGCGATAGAAGTCGAGGCTGAATACAGCGATCAGGTGGTATTAGTGGTGGAAATTGAGCTTCGAGAAGTGAGCGCGTTTACCCAAGCAATCATCAATAAAAGCGGGGCAAAGGCAATTGTCACTCCGCTAGACGGACAATAATGAAAAACAGGAAGCAACAGGGACAGCTTCGCTAGTCAATTTATCCATGCAATTTCGTTCAATTATTCGAATCGTCGGGCTACTGCTCGCACTCTTTAGTGTCACTATGCTTGCGCCAGCACTCGTTGCGCTGATCTATCGAGATGGTGCAGGTGTGCCTTTTGTCACGACATTTTTTGTTCTGCTGTTTTGTGGGGCCGTTTGTTGGTACCCAAACCGCAGGTATAAGCACGAGCTTAAAGCTCGAGATGGCTTTCTTATTGTCGTTCTGTTCTGGACAGTACTTGGCAGCGCAGGCTCGATCCCCTTTCTAATAGCTGACAACCCGAACGTCTCAGTGACAGATGCGTTTTTTGAATCGTTTTCTGCTCTCACGACGACTGGGGCGACCGTTATTGTTGGTTTGGATGAGTTACCTAAAGCGATTCTATTCTATCGACAGTTACTGCAGTGGTTCGGCGGTATGGGGATCATCGTATTAGCGGTGGCGATTTTGCCAGTACTTGGCATCGGTGGTATGCAGCTTTACCGCGCCGAGATCCCTGGTCCAGTCAAGGATACTAAAGTGACGCCGCGCATAGCAGAAACTGCTAAGGCGCTTTGGTACATCTATTTGAGCCTGACTATCGCCTGTGCTTCGGCTTTTTGGTTAGCTGGTATGACGCCATTTGATGCCATCAGTCACAGCTTTTCCACCATTGCCATTGGTGGCTTCTCTACCCACGATGCCAGCATCGGATACTTTGATAGTTACGCGATTAACCTGATTACGGTGGTTTTTCTGCTTATATCTGCATGTAACTACACGCTGCACTTTGCTGCATTTGCTTCAGGTGGCGTACATCCCAAGTATTACTGGAAAGATCCTGAGTTTCGTGCCTTCTTGTTTATTCAAGTGCTGCTATTTATCATTTGCTTTCTATTATTACTGAAACATCACTCTTACACATCGACATACGATGCTTTCGATCAGGCTCTGTTCCAAACCGTATCAATATCCACAACAGCGGGCTTTACGACAACAGGTTTTGCGGATTGGCCGCTCTTCTTACCTGTGCTGTTATTGTTCTCTTCCTTTATAGGTGGTTGTGCTGGTTCAACAGGCGGCGGTATGAAAGTGATCCGTATCCTGCTTCTTACCTTACAAGGTGCGCGTGAACTAAAACGTTTAGTCCATCCACGCGCGGTTTACACCATCAAAGTAGGTGGCAGTGCCCTACCGCAACGTGTTGTCGATGCGGTTTGGGGTTTCTTCTCCGCATACGCATTGGTATTTGTGGTTTGTATGTTGGGGTTGATTGCAACAGGAATGGATGAGCTTAGTGCGTTCTCGGCGGTGGCTGCGACTCTGAACAACCTCGGTCCTGGCTTGGGAGAAGTGGCGCTTCACTTTGGTGATGTTAACGACAAAGCAAAATGGGTATTAATAGTTTCTATGCTGTTTGGTCGTTTGGAAATCTTTACCTTACTTATTCTACTTACGCCGACGTTTTGGCGTAGCTAAGGGGAAATCGTGGCAAAAGCATTATTTCTATACTCTTCCCGTGAAGGGCAGACTAAAAAAATTCTCCACTATATAGATGAACAACTTCAAGACTTCGATTGTGAGTTGATGGATTTACATAATGTCGAGACGATTGATTTCAGCCAATACGACAGAGTATTGATAGGCGCCTCTATTCGCTATGGCCATCTTAATAAAAAGCTATACCAGTTTATTGATCGAAACCTCAATCAATTGGAGCAAAATAAAGTGGCATTTTTCTGCGTAAACCTAACCGCTCGTAAAGAGGACCAAGGAAAGGATACACCTGAAGGTAGTGCCTACATTCGCAAGTTCCTAATTAAGTCGCCTTGGAAACCAACGTTAATCGGTGTTTTTGCTGGTGCACTTTATTACCCACGTTACAGCTGGTTCGACAGAACTATGATTAGGTTCATTATGTCGATGACAGGTGGCGAAACCGATACGACCAAAGAAGTGGAATACACCAATTGGGAAAAAGTGGCTCTTTTCGCAGATAAATTCAGAGAACTGTAGAAATAACGTGCTCTTTTGACTGCTTTTGATGCAAATTTATCCGAACGATAAAAAAATCAAAAAAAACGAGAAAAAGGGCTTGCCAATGTGATCGCAATCTCTATAATGCCACCTCGCTGACACGGCAACGCTTCGAAAGAAACGAAAGCCAAGTTAGCAAGCCAAATTAGCCAAGCGGAAACGCTTGAAGAAAGTTTGAAGAAAGTTTGAAAAAAGTGATTGACACTAAACTTTAACTCGCTAAAATGGCCGTCCTGTTTTGAGCAAAGCTCAACAGGAAAGCTCTTTAACAATATAGACCTATCAATCTGTGTGGGCACTCGTTGATGATAATCCAATTAGATACTTCGGTATCAAATTAGGTTTCAATGATACGAAGTGACCATTGAATCTTCGGATTCAGCACAGTCAATTCAAACATTACTTTATGTAATGTTCAGTATTCATTGAGCCGAACAAAATCTTAAATTGAAGAGTTTGATCATGGCTCAGATTGAACGCTGGCGGCAGGCCTAACACATGCAAGTCGAGCGGAAACGAGTTATCTGAACCTTCGGG